>CAYJIC010000066.1:0-11300 GCA_964370155.1 uncultured Oscillospiraceae bacterium | reverse complement strand
AGCCTCTTGTGGTGCTTGCTTTTGCTTTAGCTCAATGCTTTTTTGCAGTGCGGCACTTTCCTGCAGTGTTTTACCTTTTTGCAGTGGTCTACTTGCTTGCAACGTGGCATTTTGACGCAGTGAAACTCCCTGTCTTGTTACAGTACCTCTCTGCTGTGTCACATCGCTTTTATTCAAGTTTTTATGCCTTGGTGTGTCAATATCATTTTGCTTGACATCATTTTGTGAAGATAAATCTAAGGGCATGCAGTTCTCCTTCAAATACCTATATTGTAATATACACCTAACTCATTATTATACAACATTTTAATGATATTACAATATTGTAAAGAAAAAAACTACAACAAATTTCTTCTTCTTTTTTCGACGTTGATTGTAACTGCAATGTGTTATTTTAAAACTATGTATTACCACACTGCTAACACAAGTATATCAAAGGAGAAACCATGACTATAAAAGACGATAGAAGGTACAAAACAATATATCCAAAAATACGTCACCTTTTAAATTTTCAGCGTCATTCTTATCTTGTGTTTAAAAACATCACTTCTGCGCATATTAAAAGAAACTCTACTTGCAAAATCATACCCAACAGCTATACTGTCTGCAACATCACAACATCTGACAATGATGTGGATCTCAACGTACTTTATGGTGAACTGCCTCAGGATTTAAACGGAAACTTGTATATCTGCCAATGCCTGGGCACACCAGAGGCATACATGGTAGGCGAGACAAACCTCGTGAAGATAAACTTTTCAGGTGGTAATTGCAAGCTGAAAAATCGCTTTTTGTGGCATCCATGTACCATTGCCAAGTCTGCTTTTGAAAACACAAAGCACAAGTTTGACCACTACGGTGTGATGATGATGTCTCCCGGACTTGGCATGTTTTCTTATGCCGAAGGTTTATATGTTCTTCCCGACGGTAGAATAGCCGTCACCGGTGACGTGGACCGGCCGTGGATTGTAGACAGGCATACCTTACAACCTCAAACTCCACTAGGAAAACGCACAGATTGGATCCCAATGATAAACGGGCAAACCGGCGAGGTAATGGGGCCGCTTTTTCCAGGATATAGTAATTCTCATGCCATTTATACTGACACTGAAACAAATGAACTTTTTTTGGTCAACTATCAGTTCAAACAATCAGACGGAAGCCACCCATGTAAGCTGATGAAGTGGTGTGGCGATGACACTATCTCGTCATGGCGTGTGGTGGATGAATCCGAAAATGACATACGTGTGATACAAAGCTTACATGAGCTAATTTTCACAAGAGATTATATTATTTTGGCAGACACCGCCTTTGCCACAGGCACCGAGATGATTTCACAGTGGAGAAACGCACCCCTGCCACTACAAAAAACCGTGGTGTATATTATAGACAGGCGCCAGCTAAAAGAAAACACTGACAAAGTGGTGGCAAAAAAAATCGAAATAGACCAAGCATGCATCCATCTTGTTGCCGAATACGAAAACCCAAACGATGTTATCACTGTGTATATGCTGCACACACCTGCCACAAACACGGCTGAAATAATACGCAGTTATGACAAAGATCTTAACGGAAAGCGGTTTCCAAAGCATCTTGTAGGATATGGAACATTGCCCACACTGGATGTGTCTAGTATTGGCAAGCATCACATAAGCGCCAGCACATCCACCACAATTTCTTCTAGCTACATCAGGGACAACCGCTATTCTTGGGGCCCATACATGTACACTTATATGGGTAGACAAACAAGAGCATTCCACGACCAAGACTTGTTTGTAATGTTTAAAGGTTTTCATTCAGAACTGATGCCAAAACGCATTTATGACGCCTATAAAAATGTCCAACACAGACACACTCCGCTTTGTGACATGTTTGAAAACGGTAAAATATCTTCAAATAATTCTATTGTACGAATAAAAAAAGATACTTTCGAGCTAGCAGATGTTTATTCTTTCCCGAATAAAGTATTTTTATATACCATTTCTTGCCTTGAAGGCGAAAACGGTAACGGCTATATACTGGCCGGTGTGGCATGCGATATACCAAATTGCAACGAAAGTTCCGGGCATGAATATTGGCTGTTCAATGCTGATAGCTTACACCTTGGGCCTATTTGCAAGCTAGGCCACAAAAGCTTAAACAACTCGATTCTTTTCCACAATGTTTACCTTACTCACTTACAAGAACAACATCTTGACAAAAAAAATGTATCGTACCATGTTTGCTTACGAGAGGATTTCCCGGCACATGAGCTTTCAAAATGGGATTCTATCGTACATAAAACGTTTGACGAAATAATTTGGCCTTATTTTGATAAGAAAAACGATGTGAAAAGCAAGAAAAAAAGGCTAACAGCTATACAACATTTAAACGAGCTATCAAAAAAACGTGTTGCAAAATAATATACACGCAAGTAACTTTCAAGCCATATTTTGTACCGCTGAATACAGCCACAAAAAACCAGCTAACCAAAAGGCAAGCCGGTTTATATGGTTTATACGTTATATTTCACGCCTTAACTTCGTTTTCAGATGGTTTTCCCTGCTCGAAATCCTTTGCGTTTTGCAGCGTGACTTCCGCTATGGTGGAAAGGGCATCATCCGTTAAAAATCCTTGATGTGACGTCAAAACAACATTCGGAAAAGAAAGTAGTCTTGCCACTGTGGTGTGAGAGAGTATATCATTCGAATGGTCTTCAAACACAACAGAGTTCTCTTCTTCATAAACATCCAGCGCCACCGCATGAAATTTTTGCGATTTTATGCCATCTATCAAGTCTTCTGTGCGAATCAAGCCACCACGTGAAGTATTTACCAGCACAACGCCATCTTTCATCTTTGCAATAGTCTTTGAGTTTATGATATAGTGTGTGTTTTCAAACAACGGACAGTGCAGCGAAATCAAATCAGATACCGACAAAAGCTCATCTAAAGAAATATACTCTATATCAAGATTTTTATTCGGATAAAGGTCATACGCAACTACTTTCATGCCAAACCCTTTGCAAATATTTACCATTGCCTGTCCGATTTTGCCGGTGCCGATGATACCCGCCGTTTTACCGTGAAAATTCAGGCCCATAAGCCCCTGCAGGCTGAAGTCATTTTCACGCACTTTGTTATACGCTTTATGCACCCGCCTATTTGCTGCCATAGCAAGCGCCATTGCATGCTCTGCTACAGCTTCGGGAGAATAGTTTGGCACGCGAAGCACAGTGATACCGCTTTTTTTAGCCGCCGCAAGATTGACATTATTGTAGCCTGCGCACCTCATCAATAAGAGCTTTACCCCGCAATTTTCCAGTGCAGAAATAACCTCGTCGGTGATACTCGCGTTTACAAACGCACACACAGCCTCGTACCCACGTGCCAGCTCTGCTGTTTCCGGAGTCAACTTCGATTCCAAAAACTTTATGGTTTGCTCGTATTGTTCTGCATATTGTTCAAAGTATACTTTATCGTAAGATTTAGTGTCAAAAAAAGCAATTCTCATAATAATTACCTCATTTCATACCAGTGTATTCGGTATCATATTATACCGCTATTATTTCTGTTTTTCAATCGAAATGTGGCACAATTATGTTTATTATTTTTTGTCTGATGTTACATTATTTTTTTATCATACAACCTTGCCGCATTCAATACCACCAATACCGAGCCCGCATTGTGAACCAGTGCTCCGCTAGCAGGGTTTAAAAGCCCCATCACAGACAAAATAATGGCCGCAAAGTTTATTATCATTGATAATGTAATATTGAACTTTATAGAGAATATCGTGGCATTTGACAGCTTTTTCAGATACGACACCTTTGAAATATCATCGCCCATTATTGCTATATCTGCGGCATCAATGGCAATATCGCTACCCATGCTACCCATCGCTACACCTACGGATGCTGTTTTCAGGGCCGGCGCATCGTTCACGCCATCGCCCACCATACATACACCACCTGCATTCTCTTTTTCCAGTTTTTTAACCATATCCACTTTATCCTGCGGAAGCAAAGAAGCATACACCTGTGTAATGCCCACTTTTTGCGCAATATACTTTGCACTTTTTTCGTTGTCTCCTGTGAGGAGTACTGTGTTTTCTATGCCTGCAGTACTTAACAGTCCCACCGCTTTTTGTGATGTTTCTTTTATCTCATCAGACAGCCCAACAACACCCAAGATTGCACTTTTTGTTGACACTATTATAACAGCTTTTCCCTCTTGTCTCATATCACTTACTACCGATGCAACTTCTTTTGTGATAGGTAGTCCGGCATTGTCTTCTATCAGCCTTTCATTACCGCAAAAAACTGCATTTCCCAAAACTTTGACACTTACACCTTTGCCCACTTCCATGATAAAATCTTCGCTTTCAGCCGCTGTAACACCTTGCTTTTTCGCATACGCAACCACTGCTTTGCCCATCGGGTGCTCCGAGCGAGCCTCTGCCGCAGCCACAAGTCTCATCATTTCATTTTCATCATAACCGAACGTTTTTACGTCACTTATATTTAAAGTACCTTTTGTTATTGTGCCGGTTTTATCAAACGCAACCGTGCCAATATTGCCCATTCTTTCCAGCGCTTCACCAGACTTTACCAAAACACCTTTTTTTGCTGCCTGGCCTATTGCCGCCATGATGGACGTGGGTGTAGCAAGCGCCAACGCACATGGACAAAACACTACCAACACCGTTACCGCACGAATTAATGCATCGTCGGGCCTGTTTAATAAAACAGCCAAAATAATATATGTAATCACTGCTATCATACAAGCAATTGGCACCAGCCACGACGCCCACTTATCCACGATTTTTTGTGTAGGCGCTTTATTATTTTCGGCATCTTCCACCAGCTTTATCATCTTTTGAAGGGATGAATTTATAAACGACTTTGTCACCTTCACGTCCACAGACCCAAACCTATTTATGGTACCTGCAAATATTTCGTCGTCCACACTTTTATCTATCGGCAGACTTTCCCCTGTTATTATACTTTGGTCTACGCTTGTATTTCCAAGTGTTATGACTCCATCTGCCGCAAAGCTCTCACCGGGCAACACTCTTATCACGTCACCCACAACAATATCTTTAGCATCCACGTTTTTTTCGCTTGTTTTTCCATCTTTGCCTGTTGTGATCAAGCGTCCTTGTGTGGGTACCAGTGAAAGCAACTTTTCTATACCACGCTTGGCCTTTTCCACCGTCCTGTCTTCCAGTACCTCGCCTATGGCCATGATAAACGCCACCTCTCCGGCGGCAAAAATATCACCTATATATATGGCCGCTGCCATAGCAATTGTGATTAGCAAAGCCGAGCTGATAAAGCGCTCTTTTACTACTCGCCATACGGCAAGGTATACCAGCGGCGTTCCTGAAACCACAATTGAAATCCATGCAAAATTTATCATGAACTCAATTTCAGTACCACCATTTGTAAGCGGAATAATATACTCACCTAAAAACGCCACTAAAATAGAAATACCTGAAACCCATAGCATTGGGGTAGAATTCAAAAATTTATTTACTTTTTTCATGATATACCAAACCCTTTTATATAGTTTTTGAAAATTTATCAAGTGCAGAAATAAGCTTGTCTATCGTTTCTTCCTCTTCTCCATTTTGAATCCCTTCTAAAACACAATGGTGCATATGCCCCTCTAAAATCACCTGCCCTACTTTATGTAAGGCCGACTTGGTGGCACTTATTTGTATCAAAATATCTTCGCACGCCTTGTCTTCATCCACCATCTTTTGAATACCACGCACTTGTCCTTCAATTCTCTTCAAACGTTTTTGTACCGCATCCACGTCCATGCATCGTCTCATGGTAGTCCTCCTTTAATTTAGCTCGTATACCTATAGGGGGTATAGGTATATAATATATTTCTTATCACGCAATGTCAAGCACAAACATATTGTTTTCGACACATATTTGTGTTATTATGCTTTACGCAAAGCAACAGTATCATCGGAAGGATATTATATGAAAAAAAGTAAAATTATACTTATCGCTATCTTATCGGTATTTGCAGTGGCAATATTCGGCGTTGCAGCTTACCTTATTGCTCCGTTTCCTGTAGATGATGTTGCGCAAAGTATACTTGATCAAAGCAATAACGTAACAGTCAACGGAAATATAACCACCGTTCTTGGCGACGAAACTATCAATACAGCAATTATATTTTACCCCGGAGCCAAGGTGGAAAGTATTGCCTATCTTCCACTATTCGAAAAAATTGTAGCTAGCACAGGCGTTACATGTTTCCTAGTTGAAATGCCGTTTAACTTAGCTATTTTTGACACAAACGCTGCAAATGATATCATTAACATGCATAAAGAAATAGAAAACTGGTATATATGCGGACACTCTTTGGGTGGAGCTATGGCATCGTCCTACGCCTCAGACAACCCACATATTATTGACGGTGTTATCGTACTGGGCGCATATGTGTATGGGGATTTCCCAAAAGAAAACACCCTTACAATATACGGCACATTTAACGATAACATCGCAAATGGAATAGACTACACAGACAACATTGTGATAGTTGAAGGCGGAAACCACGCAAAGTTTGGCAACTATGGCCCACAGCCGGGCGATCCTGACGGTACAATAAGTTCTGAAGAGCAGCAAACTGTAACATCCGATGCAATCAAGAGATTTTTAGATGCTCAAGGTGTGCTTTGACAAAATATTTCTATGACAAGCTAATTGTTCTTATATATACGCACCATTTTCTTACATGCTTTTAGATTAGTTAATCTATTTATTTAACCTTGTTAACTAACCTTACTCATAACTCATGTTAGCCCATTGGTATATCAATGGGCTTTATTGCATATATATATAGCAAAAAATGTGGCATACTATTTATTTTTATGGTATAATATTGCTATTGTGTTAATAATTTTTCAGCATTTGTGCATGTTTTCATGATAAGGACGGGATGTAATGACAAGCTGTAATAATATCATCATTGGTGCAGGTCTATATGGCCTTTATTCGGCGATTTTTCTTGCAAAAAACGGTAAAAAATCTGTTGTTTTAGAGGCAGACGGCCATCCTTTTGCAAGAGCCACCTATATAAACCAAGCAAGGGTACACATGGGATATCACTACCCACGTTCTCTTTCCACTGCTGTTAAGTCAAAAGACTATTTCGATAGATTTTGCGTCGATTTTCCGGAATGTATTCACAGTAGTTTTGACCAAGTGTATGCCACTTCCGCAAACTTTAGCTGGACAAACGCAGACCAATTTCAGAAATTTTGTCGTGATGCAAATATCCCGTGTGAGGAGCTTCCTGTATCACGTTATTTCAAGCAAGGCATCTGCGACGGCGCATTTATGACAAAAGAGTATACATATGACGCAGATTTGCTTTGTAAGCAATTACTGGCAGAGATTGAAAATTACAAGCATCTTATCACCCTTCACTATGACAGTCACGTGACCGACATAGAAAAGCAAAAAGATCATTTTATTCTCAGCACCCAAAACGGTGAAAAATATGCAGCACCGTTTGTGCTAAATTCCACTTATGCCGGTGTGAATGAAATGCATGTTGCCCTAGGGCTTGAGCCTTTTAAGATAAAATATGAGCTGTGTGAAATCATTTTATGCACAGTAGCCGATTCATTAAAAGATATTGGCATCACAGTGATGGACGGCCCGTTTTTCTCCATAATGCCGTTTGGTAAAACCGGGCTTCATTCCCTCACTTCGGTTACTTTCACGCCACACACGGCTAGCCATGATGTTTTGCCAACGTTTTCTTGCCAAAATGAACAGCCACAATGTACTCCACAATCACTTTTCAACTGTAATGATTGTTCGGCCAAACCTGAAAGTGCTTGGCCATACATGTCTTCTCTTGCTAAAAAATATCTTTTAGATGTATATGGGTTTTCTTACCACAGCAGTCTTTTTTCAATGAAACCGGTGCTGAAAGTCTCTGAAATAGATGATTCTAGACCTACCATGGTAAAAAAGCATTGTGACACGCCCACATTTATCAGTGTACTTTCCGGTAAAATTAATACAGTGTATGATTTAGATGAGGTGCTTAAAAATGACAGCATATAAAGAAAAAAATTTCATTTCGTCTGTGGTATACGTCAATAACGACGAGGCCAGAATTGCAGGATTTTTAACAATGCTTTATGATTTTTTTGATACAAATTTTTCCAAGTTTGAGATAATTTGTGTTGATGACAGCTCTTCTGACAATAGCGCTTCGTTGATAAAAGAAACTGCCGCAGGCATGAACGGCCGCGTCACATTGCTAAACATGAGCTATTTCCAAGGACTTGAGGCTTCGATGAACGCAGGTATCGATCTTGCGATTGGCGATTTTGTTTTCGAGTTTGATAGCTGCTTTCCGTGTTTTCCTGTTGATACCATCCGCAAAGTATATGACAAGTGCCTTGAAGGACACGACATTGTTGCGGCAAAAGCTACAAAACAGCGCCTTACTTCTCGGATTTTTTACTATATCTACAACCATAATGCCATCACTCAATATCGCCTGGAAAGCGAAACATTCCGTGTTTTGTCTCGCAGGGCCATAAATCGTATACATTCCATCAGTACCTCGATACCCTACCGTAAGGCCATTTACGCCAATTGCGGGCTCAAACTGTTCTCAGTACCGTATAAAGGAATTGAAGTAGATCATGGCAGTTTTTCTAAAAGACAGCGCTTATCAAGACGAACAAACGGTACCAATACATTGATTTTATATACAGATGTCGCGTACAAGCTGTCTATTTTCATGGCCATTGTCATGATGCTTGCCGCTATAGCCGGCGCTGTATACACCATCACAGTATATGCACTGGGCCAGCCCATCAGCGGATATACAACCACCATGCTGGTAATGACAGGTAGCTTTTTCGGTGTCTTTGCCATATTGGCCATCATTTTAAAATATCTCTCTCTTTTGATAGAACTGGTGTTCAGAAAACAGCGTTACCTGATTGAATCTATAGAAAAAATCAAATAATTTTACTTTATAAATACCTCTTGCAAATAGCAAGGGGTATTTTTTTACGCAAATAGACCTCATGCATCCCTGCACGAGGCCTATTTATGTTGTTTATTTGCATCCCTGCTACTTTTCTAGCAACCTGATGGTTTTGTCCCATTAAAAGCCCCCATGCATCCCTGCACGGGGGAGTGATTAACACGGGGACTTTCTGCCTTGACAGCAAAGTCGGTGGGCACCGGCCTTGTGCCGGGCTTGGCAGATATGTAGTTATGGGTTTTTAGGCCCAAACTCACGATACTATTGGAGCAACTGTAGTATTTGTTGCGGTTGTTGGTTGGCCTGTGCCAGCATAGCTTGTGCGGCTTGTGCCAAAACGTTGTTCTTGGTGTATTCCATCATTTCAGCGGCCATATCCACGTCACGTACACGGCTTTCAGCGGCTGTCATGTTTTCGGTGGTCACGCCAAGGTTGCTGATGGTGTAGTCCAAACGGTTTTGAAGTGCACCAAGGTTACCGCGGTTTTCAGATACTTGCTCTATAGCTTGGTTGATGCTATCCAGTGCACGAGAAGCACTTTCTTGGTTAGCCATTGTGATGTTGTTGATACCAAGGCCGGATGCAGACATGTCGTCTACGCTAACTGTCAGCTTGTTGAAATCGTCTGCGGTATCACCAACTTGCATGGTCAAACCGTTGCCTGCTGTCGGCGCCAGTAGTCTGATGCCTTCGCCTGCATGCCATTGCAGTGTCAGGTTTGTTTTTTGGTTGATATCGGCTGCGATACGACGCATATCATCTGCTGCAAATGTTGCTGGATCGTCACTTGATACACGAATGATGTTGATGCCGCGGTTTTCAAGTTCGGCCACTTCTGTAGCATAATCTGCGCCCGATGCGTTTTCATTTACCAAGATGAATTTTTCGCCGTTCACTTCGAAGGTAGCTGTATCTTCGTTTGTGATGCCACCGTTCACTTCAAACACTGAGAATGAAGCTGTGTTCAAGCTGCGAATTTCGTCTTGAGGTTTCACACTACTTGTTGCATCGGCTGCTAGCTCTGTAGGTGTACCATTGTTAATCGAGAATGCAAGACCTGCTACTTGTGGAGAGTCTGTGCCGGGTTCACGATTGGTGAATGTCAAGCCTTCGGTAGCATTTTTAGCAATGATGAAGTCGTCGTTCATTTTGCTCTTGCGGAACTGTGTTTCCAAAGCGTCTGCAAGTTCAGCGTCTGTTACAGCGCCGTCGGTGCCTGCTACACGGAAAACTGTGCCGTCGCTCATGCCTACGATGCTCTTTTTGTCGGGGCTCAAGCTAAATGTTTCGGTGAAGCTATCGCCGTTGTTAAGGCTTACAGTGTAGCTGAATGTGTCGCCTGCGTCCCATGCGGTAGCGTCAATGCCACCATCGGTGTTCACTGAAGCGAAATCATACACACCGCCTACGGCTGCAGCTTCGGTCACTTTGATGCCACTTACGTCGATGTCACGAGGAGCCGAGTCAGACAAGCTACCGTCTAATAACTGAATGCCGTTAAAGTTTGTAGCCTGAGAAATACGGTCGATTTCGTCTTTTAGTGCGGTTGTTTCAGCTTCAATTTTTGCTCTGTCGGATGCTTGGATGGTTCCGTTGGCGCTTTGTGTTGCCAGCTCTACCATGCGGTTCAGCATGCTGTGCACTTCTTGCAAAGCACCTTCTGCTGTTTGGATCAAGGACGAGCCGTCTTGTGCGTTTAAGATTGCGCGGTCAAGACCTGTAATTTGAGCACGCATTTTTTCAGAAATCGCCAAGCCTGCTGCGTCGTCGGCTGCGCGGTTGATACGATAGCCACTGGATAGTTTTTCAAGGTTTTTGCTTAAAGAACCGTTGTTGATGCCCAGTTGACGGTGCGCATTCAATGCCATAATGTTGTGTTGAATAATCATTTGTAATCCTCCCTAATGTTGTTACAAAAGGCGTCCGTGCCTTTTGTGCCCATGAAACTCTCCGTGCGAAAGTTTCGTTTTGTTGCTTACACTCTATACATCGCACTCTATCTGAAAAACTTAACCCTAAAATACCACTAATGTAATAACCTGCGGTTAAATTGTACCCAAATGTAGGTATTCCCCCATTATTTTTCTCTTATTTGCGCTTATTATTTATCATATCAATGTCATATCACCGTAAAAAATGTATTAACATATGCAGATATACGCCTGCGGTATCACCTTTATGGATGCATATTATAATATACCTTCTTCCTTATTATATATAAGCACGCAAAAACCCCCGTGCATAAAGCACGGGGGAATCGCCGTTATTTTGATACGACCTAG
>CAYJIC010000065.1:0-11315 GCA_964370155.1 uncultured Oscillospiraceae bacterium | reverse complement strand
AAACCCCGATGAATTTCCTCTTCATATGATCCCCCAATATCTAAAGATTAATTTTAAAACCGCTAAAAACTGATAAAGAATAATAATTTACATTAATATACAAATTAAATTATAGTATACATACTTATGAAATGTCAATTGGAAATATTGGTTATCACGTTGCACTGAATTTAATAATGGGCAGTGTTTCACTTAAAAAAATTTTAGGTTAATTGTTATTTTTTATGTTTGCCGTATATTCTATATTTATTTTAAGCTATTGACCAGATGCACAATGTCATCCACTGAATTTAAATTTCCGGGCACTAAATCCAGCACATCGATTTCCACCGAAAAGGCAAAATTCAGCTCGCTCACCAGTGCAATGATGGATAGAGAGTCTAAAATTCGAGAATCCACCAAAGCTGTTTCTTTTTCATAGTCCACTCCGGGATGGATACTTTGTAAAATGTCAATAATTTGATTTCTCATGGCTTATCTCCTTTTTTACACACAGATGTCCGTTTTTCTGTCAATTTTATCGTTGTACGTCCTTGGCACTTTTTCTATTTTTTGTATGCTACGTGGACGTTTGAAATCCTCCAGTAAATTTGCAAGATGCTCTGCCAGTTTTGCAATATCAAGGCTTTCATCAGCCACAATATAAAGAACAGGCACCGCACCAAGCAGAGTATCCTCTTTACTTTTACAGATACAATCCAGCACACCTTTGTATTTTTTTGCCGCTTCTTCCACCTCTAAAGGGGATATCTTATTGCCGCCGCTAATGATGATGTCATCGGCCCTGCCAAGCATATACACACGACCTTGTGCATCTATATAGCCTAAATCGTTTGATTTCATATACCCCTTCACAATGGTTTTTTCTGTAAGGGCTGTATCGTTAAAATAGCCTTTCATGGCCATGGATCCTGTGTATGATAAATAGCCCGGATTTTCGGCTGTTGCGTGATTTATTCGTGTGCCTATTTCATCCACAATGGTGAACGCAGCGTTTTTGGCAGGATAGCCAATACACTGTGGGCGGTTATCTTCGGAGTTGAAATTTAAAATGCACGCACAGCCCATTTCTGTAGAGCCGTAGATGTTATAAAGCCGTAAATTAGGCAAAAGCTGTAATAAATGTTCCTTGTCGGCCTCGGCCAAAGGTGCTGCGCCAAACTGAATATAGTCTAGCTGTTCTGCATATTGTGCCAGTTTGTCTTTCGTCAGCTTTAAAATGATATTCATGGCCGCCGGCGCCATGGCAAGGGCAGTCACTTTATGTTTTCCCATCATTTCAAACAGGATTTTCACAAAAAACACCCCGTCGATAAGAACCACACTGCTGCCGTTTATCATACCTGCAAAATATCGGCGCAGACTAAACGAATGGTTCATCGGCATCGGAATCATTTCCACGTTGTTTTCTTTCATCTCAACGCCAAACACCACGTTTTCAGCCACAGCAAATTCTGCACTGTATGTTATGACAATCCCTTTAGATTTGCCTGTGGTGCCTGTGGTGAACAGTACCATTGCTTCATCTTCTTCGGCCGGCATGGCAAAATCCACATCGGCGGATTTGTAGCAAAAAGCCTCTTTTATGCTGAGGCAATCGCATCCATCAATCTCTCCAAAAATTTTTATGCCACCGGTCTCCTGCGATATTTCTTGCGCTCTGCCTTTGTTTATGCTTCGCTCCAACGGTACACAAACAGCACCGACCAGCTGCACCCCATGGCACAGCACCAAAAACTCCACCGTTTGTGAGGCTTTTATCAGGATGTATTCGCCTTTTTGTGTGCCGATACTTTTCAAAAAGCCGGCAGCATTTTGTATTTTATCCCAGTATTCTTTGTAGCAAAGGGATGTATTCACATCTGCTACAGCCATCTTGTGTGGCGTTTTTTCTGCATAGGTTTTAATGCATTGCAGTACAGTTTTATTTTCTTGTATCATGTTTTTATCCTTTTGGCGACTTTATGGGTATCTCGGCATGCTAATTTACTCTGTTACATCCATCCAAGCGTCATATTGTGCGTTCCAAGCATTTACAACTTCTTGCGTATAACTTGGCGTAATGTCATAGGCATCTAAAAAGTATTCCATTGCAAATTGAGTATATTTTTCAGCACCCAGCAAATTCACATGGCGTGTATCATAAAAATCAATTTTGGTATTGAGGTTTATTTCCTCAAACTTGCTACGGAAATCCGTGAAATAAAACCCATTTTCTGTAACATACTCGCCTATCTCACGACGTATATCATGATCTTGTGCGTTTACAGCGTCCACATACGGCGTGAAAGTGAAATACACATTAAGGCCATTTTGCTTGCAATAATCAAAAACTTCTGAAAGGCGCTGTTTTGTTTGGTCTGTAAGGATATATTCACTGTCGCTAGCTTGCGAAAAATCTACATAAAAATCGCTTACATTTTCAATTTGCAACATCATTGTCTGATTTCCTTGAAAGGATAAAGGCGCGGCGCCTAACATAGACAGTCCAATTGCAATAGCCTCGTGATTGTATAAAAGCTTAAAAATCTGCAAATACTTCTCATCCTCAAAGTACGGATTTTCTAACACAACCTGCGCTCGGCTTACAGGGTTTTTCAGCAAGTCCAGCGCGTTGGCAAAGGCATCTTGATGAACCTGCGTTTCATATTCTCCAAAATAGCGAATTTGAAACTCGTCTTCCAAAACACTTCTCAAATCAATTACATACAGCTTTGGAGACTGCATAGTTTGCACGTATTCCATCATTGGAATGGTGAATTCAAACGGTAAGTCCACCCCAAAATATGTGCAAGACGTAAGGCCATACTCGCCCCAAATATCCATGATGTTATAGTATCGATAAGAAGAACTACTGCCTATAAACGCAATATCTATGCTGTTTTCTATCTCGTTTTCATATAAAAGCGTTTGTTTTTTTGTGATTAAGGAGGGAATGGTGATTCTTTCGCTTACCATCAGCAACGTGCCTACAATGGCAAAAAACAAAACTGTGCTGATGATGCGATAGGCTGTTTTTTTCATTGGGCACACTCCTTAGAAATCTTCATATAAAAACACCGGCGAGGTACCCGGGCCATAGATGCCAAAAAGCACAGTACCAAGTATCAATACAATCCAAATGCTCCACCTTGCCGGTATGCTAAGCTTTGCAATTTTTATGCGCACCCTGCCACCACGTTCTTGTATGATGCTAACGGCTAAAAACATCAAAAGGCCAACCAGTAAAACAACAACATCCAGCCAAGTGTAATAAACTGCCAAATCAGCTATTATGGCGTTGGGTGAAGACAAGCCTACTATATTTTTGAAGATACCCATGGCCACCGAAAGCGATTCTGACCTGAAAAAAACACGGCCTATGGAACACAGAAAAAACACCTTGCCCATTTGTAGCAATTTATAGCCGGCAGACTTTGTGGGAACGCCTAATTTTTCCAGCATGCTTTGAAAATGCTCTGACAGTGCAGCGCTAAGCAAAATCAAACATCCATGAAACACACCCCAAACCACAAAGTTCCAAGAAGCACCGTGCCATAGTCCTGTCAATATCCACACGCCCATGATGGGTGGTGCAGACGCCAACACTCTGGCCGCATGCGCTCCCCATTTTTTGCGTGCCCAAACATTGAACTTCATCAAGGTATGGCTTACCGATATGGGATAAAAAACATAGTCACGAAACCACGTGCCCAGCGTGATGTGCCAGCGCCGCCAAAACTCGGGCATGCTGACAGAAAAATATGGGCGCATAAAGTTTTCGCTTAATTTTATGCCAAACAGTTGCGCGCTGCCTATGGCAATTTCCATGCTACTGTAAAAATCGGCATAAATTTGAAGGGAGTAAGCGATGGTGGCCAGGACCAGCATTTGCCAGCTTTGCCCTTCGTGGCCATCGTATACACCGCCCACCAAAAGGCCCAGTCTATCGGCCAACACCAGCTTGACAAAAAATCCCCATAGGATTCGCTGTGATGATTGGCACAAATTGTCAAAAGAAAAAGCATGTTTTTCCTTAAATTGCGCCGCTAAATCATCGAACCTTGAAATAGGACCTTGCGACACATGAGGAAAAAACGAAACAAATAAAAAGAACCTAAAAAAATTGTTTTCGGCGGTATATTTTCCACGATATACGTCAATGAGATAAGACAGTAAAATAAATGTGTAAAAAGATAGGCCCAGCGGCATCACCAGCGAAACCATCGGAATGCTTACAGCAAACCATGCATTGATATTTTCAGTGAAAAAGGCTGTGTATTTTATCATCAGCATCACAAAAAGAGTGCCAAAAAGCGCCGTGAAAAGCCAAAACTTATTTTCTTTTTGCAGTTGTTTTTTATATGTTTTTTTATAGCCTGTATCTGTGATATCCTCAAGGATTTTTTTGAATTTATTATGGGTCAAAGCCATTTTTTTTGCGGCTAAAAAGCTCACAACCGAAGAAAAAACAAGGAAGATAAAATATTGTATTCCGGATAGTACATAAAACACAGTACTTGCCAAAAGCAAAACCACCCATTGCAGGTGTTTTGGAAGTATATAATACAAAAAAACTGTAACGGCTAAAAAAAGCAAAAAAGCAAGAGAGGCTATGTCGCCTATGTCTCTGGACATGTTTGGGGTGGCCGAGGCAGTTGTGGCGGTGCTTTCGGCAGACTCTAAAAGCTCGCCACTACTTTGCACTAAAAAGGTGTTGCTTGTATATTGTATGCCCATATATTCAACAACTGCCTGAAAAGATAGGCTTGAAAGCTCCTGATAAGAAATTTCAATCACATCATTTTCAGCCTTGGCCAACATTTCATCGTTATACACCTCTATGTCATTGATGGTATTGCGTATCAGCCAACTGTATGCTACACCATTGCCTTTTATCTGATTTTCAAGTCGCACTGTGCTATCGTCTATCACAGATATTTGAATGTCTTGCGTGGACATGTCTTCCATTTTTCGCACTTGCTCACGCATATAAAATGGAGCTTGGCCGGCAAATGCAAAACAAAGAAACACAGCCACTATAGCAAGTAAACCATTTCTTAAAAACCTTTTTATCATTTCTACCATCCTGCTAATCGACCATATATTTTATATCGTAACACGTCATTTAAAGGTGCAAGATACCTAAATATTATATACCATATGCATTGATTGTGCAATGAACTCCGTGCATCGCGACGGGTGCTGATTTTGGCGCAGGAGCCTACTTTGATGTAGGTTTTGATGCGGCGGAGGCAATTCCATAATTTGCCAAAAAAAACGCCTACCTTTTCGGTAAGCGTCACGTTTTATGTCAGATGTTTATTTTTCAATTTTCACTTCATTATCAGGTTTTTCAGCGTCTTTCAAGCTGTCAATTTTCTTCACAAAAAGAAACTTGCGGATTACAAACAACACAGCCAACGATAACACCAGCAATAAAACTTCAACCGGAGCCACGTGCTCAACCAATAGCTGTCTCACAATAGCTATGATAATTAGTTCTACTGTTGCATCCAAAGTATGCAAAAATAGCAGTCTTAAAAACTCTATGCCGATAACTATTCCAATCAGCTTCTGCAAAAACACCATAAGGCTTCCGTCAGAAAGCAAATCCCCCGATGGTATATCAATCACAACCCCAAATAATGTCACACTTATTACAACAATAATAATCGCGCCAACAGCACACTCTAAAACAAATGTAACTATATTCAGCATTTTGGGTAATTTTGTATTCATGCTACTTCCTCGTTATTCACATAGTTTACCTGATTTAATTACTCATTATACAAAACAAGTCCACGGCAGGAATTCCATCTTAAACTTGCCTTTATCACTTTTATCCACTTTTGGTATTCAGTATTAAAAAGTGGCTTCTTCAGGCGGTATCATTGTTTTCGAGAAATCATTATCCGAAAAACACGAGTAATAAACGTCATACCTAAATTCATTTATCGCACCGTCGATTGCATCATACAGCTCTTTATTTTCAAATATAGCTTTTGTAACAATGGGGTTGTATCGTGTATCAATTTGAGATAACAAATCTTCTTCCATATCACTTAAGAACTTTTCGGTTGCATAGCTACGCCCAACACTATCGGTTGCAGCATCAATCGAATCGGCAATGGACACAATATCAATTATAACTTTTACCGGTGACGCCAAGTTATCAAAATCAGGCGGATAGCCAAACTTGCCGTCATAACTTTTGTGGTGCCCAAACGCAATATCGCTAAAGCAGGCAAAAAGCTCTTGATTATTTGCAAGCTGCGCACTGGCTGCATTTTTAACCGACTTTATCATCATTTCATCTGTTTCATAATTATGCGTAGGTTTAATAAAGTTATCGGCTTTTGAGGAATGCTCTTTAATCATCTGAAACTCTTTGTCGTTCAGCTTTCTAACATAAAAAGATACTAAGTGCGAGTAGACAATTTTCCCGATATCATGAATTAGGCCACAATACCAAACAAATTTCAATATTTCATCGGCTTGATCTTTCACGTCTTCCACTGTGTTTATACCCGGCATACCTACTAAAATTTCGGGCATATACTTTATTAAATACTCCGTTATTATGTATGAAACTTTAGCTACCATTACCGAATGCACGTATGTGGGCAAGTGCCTGAAAACAGTTAATGAAAGTAGCAGCTTTAAGTAGGTCGTGTAATTAAAAACATGCTGACTTCCCAGCGCAAAGTTAGCAATCATCATAGTAACATGAGATTGCGATACATTCTCGGGAATATTTTCAATATATTTCAAGACATCTTTTTCTATCTCTAAAATTATCTCATCTTGCTCTTTTTCAGATAATTCTTTTGGTGGGTCATGCGAGAGGTAATAAAGATACAAGGCCGAGATTTGTATGTTTTTATATAGATCATCATAATCATAATCGTCTGAGCCTTGCTTATAAAGCTCGTATAATTTTTGCAAAAACTGCGTAACTGTGATAATTTTATTGTAATATTTTGCAGTTTCATAATAATAAATATGTTTCACTTGCACAGAAGTATAGTCATTCGACTGAACTTCTTCATTATTCATGCTTTTATCATAAAGAAGCTTTGCAGACTCTAAAAGCCTTTTTTTGTGCACATCTTTAACTTTATGAGCGTGTCCATCGGCGCGCAGGATAGTGATGGTGGTGGAGCATATATTTTCATGCAAGTTATGCTCATATGCATCCCATGGAAAATCAGGGTCAAACTTTCTGCCAACATTTTCCCAAAAGTCGCCTGCGATATCATATCTACGATAAATTTCGTCAATATCATAGTCGGCAACACTGATGTAATAATTGCCATGTGCACGACAAATCAAGTTGCGTGTGTCTGTGCTGAATTCTTCATACCTATCGCTAAAGGAAAGCACTTTAGCGTAGCATTCAGACATCTCCGGCTTGAAAATATACCTATCAAGATAGAACAAAGCAAGCCCTTTATAAAACATGTTATGAATATAAAGTTCATCATCTTCTATAAACTCAGAATACTCTATAAGCGCATTTCTTATCTCGTAAGACAGCCCGGTATCTACGCTTTCTCTGTACCCCGAAAGCTTTTCTGCAAAATCTTGAAATTCTTCGGCTTCCTGCCTACTAATCGAAGTTGGATCGTTTAAAAACGGCGTAACATGCTCATCAATCAGCACATTAGTTTCATTAATTATTCTTCTTATTTTCTTGCTTCGTTTCGACAAAACATCTTTAACATTGTCTCTATTAATATTTATATTTCCAACAAATTGTTTGGTGGCCAGCTCTTTAAAAAACAATTCATTCCCGATAATTTTCTCAAACTCTTTTTTCAGAACTAACCACTCCTTTCATTATTTTTTAATATAAATTTCAAGTATTTATTATTATACCACAATAAGCACCGGCTTTAAACCAATACACTTTAAGCATTCATTAACAAAACATTACATACTGTTATTATTTATCCATTCAAGTAATTCTTTCGCAATGGGTTTTAGTGTGCCTTTTTTTAGCGGTGATGCTAAGTTTAATGTGTCGATTAAATCCACAAACGTTTTATTGCTGCCATAGTTTAGTAGCTCAAAATACAAATCATAAGCCTTGTCTTTATTTTGCAAAAACAATAAGAAAAACTGGATAGCCATTATTTGCGCCAAAGCATAGTCTATATAATAAAACGGTGTTTTATATATATGCATCTGCCTTTGCCAGCCTGCACCATCACAATAAAAAGGTATGTCGGTGTAATCTACATGTGGACGATATTTTTTCTCCACTTCACGCCATTTTTCGTCTCTTTGCTTTGGCGTCAAGTTTGGGTTTAAATATATTTGTTCTTGAAATTCATCCACCTGGCAGGCATACGGAATGAATATTAAAGCGCTTTCAGCATGCGCCAGCTTATATTTATCAGTCTCTTCTTTAAAAAACAGCTTATGCCAAGGCGATGTCAAAAACTCCATCGACATTGAATGTGTTTCAGAAATATCCATTGATGAGTTTGCATATTGTGTTTTGCCTGTTCTGCCTTTTATGTATCTCGCCAACGCGTGTCCCATCTCATGGGTGAAAACGCCCACATCAGACGATGTGCCGTTGAAATTAGCAAAAACAAACGGATAATTATAATCATCTAAATAAGAGCAAAACCCTCCGGATGATTTGCCGATTTTGGGATAAACATCAATAAGCTCGTTGTCAATCATCAAGTCAATGAATTTCGACGTTTCACTCGACATCTCATGATATAAGGTCCTGCCGGCGTTTATGATATCTTCCCCACTGACTTGCGGTTTGGGCGAGCCGTCTTTGAAAGACAACGATAAGTCGTAACAGTTGATATCATCCAGCTCAAGGCGCTTTTTGCGGCCGGCAAATATTTTTTCGACAATCGGCACAATGCTTTCCAAAACTTGATTTTTAAACACCGACACGTCTTTATTCGTGTAGCAGTTACGCCCCATGCGTGCATAACCAAGCTGTATATAATTGTCAAAGCCCAGTTTTTTAGCTTGCTGTGTTCTGTTTTTTACCAGTTTGTCAAAAATATCGTCCAGTCGATCTTTTACACTGCTGTAAACTTCACCTTCTGCAATAAGTGCATCTTTGCGCACTTTTCTGTCTATGCTTTCTCTGTACGGATTAAGCATAGTTAAAGGCATGGTTTTGCCGTCAAACTCAACGCTCAATTTTGAGATAATGCCTATATATTCTAGGACCAGCGTGTTTTCTTCACGTATATCTTCAACTATTTTTTCTGATGAAATTCCACTGTATATAGCATAGTTTTTCATTGCAACATAGCCAATTTTTTCCTCGATTTCTTCTTTAAAAGGACTTTTCAAAATTTCGGATACAAGCTTGTTGTATTTCAAGTTCATCAGCGGTGAATTCTGCACAAACAGCTTTTGCTCGCTTTTGTAAAACTCATCATTCGTGTTTAAAAAGTAACGTATCCTTGCCAATGCATGCTGGGTATCAAAACCGTCGTATAAACACAGCATTTCATCAAGGGATTCTAGCTGTTGCTTGGCGTTTTCGGCATTTTCCGCCTTTGCAACCACCTTGTCCATCGCCTCTAAAATCTGCGCAAAGTCCGGCCTATTATATGGTATTTGTGAAAATTTCATAGGTAAATCCCCTTTTGATTTAATCGCGCGCCAACTGTAGCATCACGCTATAAACACGGCCGCTATAAAAACATAAATTAGCGATATTATGATTATAAGTGGGGCAAAAGTTATAATTGCCGCGATTAGCATTGCCAAAAGATCGCCTTTTTCAAGCTCTATATTTTCATAATGTTCTCTGAGCTCACTTTCGGTTTTTTCCTTAAATATATGAGGACGAAATTTTTTAAACATGATAACTCACCTTGTATGCTTTAAATATTTCAGCTAATGCTAATCGGATAATGGCACGCCACAAAATGTCCGTTTTCAAGTTCTTTTTGAGGTGGCGTTTCTGTATGGCAAATATCTTTTGCATGCTTGCATCGTGGATGAAACTTACAGCCATTTGGTGTGTCTATCGGGCTTGGAACATCACCCTCAAGCAGCTCTAATTCGTCATCATTCACTTTATCTTCAATGCTTGGAACAGAACTTAGCAGCGCCTTGGTGTATGGATGACGAGGACTGGTGAAGATTTCTTCTGCCGGTGCCAGCTCCACGATATCGCCCAGATACATCACCGCAATTCGATCTGAAATAAACCTAACAACGCTTAAATCGTGTGATATAAAAAGATATGTTAAGTTGTTTTTTTCCTTCAAGTTTAAAAGCAAATTGATGATTTGCGATTGAATAGACACATCCAGCGTGGACACAGACTCGTCACACACAATAAACTTAGGCTTCAATGCCAGCGCACGGGCAATGCAAATTCGCTGACGTTGGCCGCCTGAAAACTGATGCGGATACCTGTGCAGCATATGCGCTTGCAGGCCACACATTTCCATGATTTCCAAAGTGTATTCTTCCAGCTCTTTTTGACCTTTTTTGTAGATGCCGTGTGCAATCAGCGCCTCGGAAATCATCTGGCCGACAGTAAGGCGTGGATTTAAAGACGAGTATGGATCTTGGAATACAATCTGTAGCTCTTTGCGAAGTTTACGCATGTTTTCTTTTGACAACGTGCTTAAATCCACATCGTTATACTTCACTTTGCCGGCAGTTTGCTTATTCAGCTGTAAAATAGTTCTGCCCAGCGTGGATTTTCCACAACCACTCTCCCCTACAAGGCCCAGAGTTTCGTTTTCGTATATGTTTAAGCTAACGTCGTCCACTGCTTTCACATATTTACGTGCGCCTAAAAGTCCAAAACTTTTTCTCAGCGGGAAATACATCTTTAAATTTTCAATCTTGACAAGTACTTTTTTTTCAGACATTTCCGCACCTCGCTTTTTCGGGATAAAAACAACGCACGCTGTGGTTTTCACCTACTTTTACAAGCTGCGGCTCTTTTTGATGGCACATTTCTTTTGCGTATTCACACCTGGGCGCAAACTTGCAACCATCGGGCAAGTTTTGCGGATGAGGAACGTTGCCCGGTATGGACAGCAGTCTTTTTTCTTTTAGAGTGGCATTCGACGGCACAGTTTTTAAAAGCGCACTGGTATACGGATGTGAAAACTCCGAAACATCGCTGTAAATATACTCTGCCGGTGCCAGCTCGACAACCTGGCCACAGTACATGACTGCAACATCATCCGCTATTTGCCTTACAACACCTAAGTCATGGGTGATAAACATTATTGAAGTGTTTATTTTTTTCTTTAGCTCGTTCATAAGGCGTAAAATCTGCGCTTGGATGGTCACGTCCAGTGCTGTTGTGGGCTCGTCCG
>CAYJIC010000064.1:0-11564 GCA_964370155.1 uncultured Oscillospiraceae bacterium | reverse complement strand
GATTTGGCGGCGGTGGATTTGGTCGCCAGCAAAAAAATCCAAACGCACCACGCAGAGGTAGCGATATCCGTACAAGTCTTGTGCTATCTTTTATGGAAGCAGTGCATGGAACCACTAAAGTTATTAATATCACAAAGCAAGAGAGCTGTTCTGAATGTAGCGGTACCGGCGCCGAAAAAGGCAGTGTTCCCGAAACATGCCCTGAATGTAACGGCAGTGGCTTTGTGGTGGCCAGCAAGCGCACAGCTTTTGGTATGATGCAAGAAAGCCGGCCATGCGTCAGGTGTGGTGGCAAGGGTAAAATCATCAAAAACCCGTGCAAAAAATGTCACGGAAGTGCCCGTGTGGGCGTGCCTAAAAAGCTGGAAGTAAAAATTCCGGCCGGTGTGGATGATGATCAAAATATCATTCAGCGTGGCAATGGCGATGCCGGATTTAACGGCGGGCCTGCAGGCGATCTTATAGTTATAATCACAGTGCGTCCCGACGCTATGTTCGAGCGTGAGAGGTATGATGTGTATATAACTGTGCCGATTACGTTTACGCAAGCTACACTGGGCGATAAAATGCAAGTGCCGACAATTGACGGCAAGGTGGAATACAGCGTGCCGGAAGGCACCCAAAGCGGAAAGGTATTTCGCCTGAAAAATAAAGGTATCCCTTATGTGAACGGACGTGGGCGCGGCGATCAATATATCACGGTGCAAGTGGAGATTCCTAAAAAACTGACAAAATCTCAGCGCAATGCACTGGAGCGTTTTGAAAGTAGCCTAAAAGAAGAAAACTACGAGCAAAGAAAAGGTTTCTTTAAAGGCATGAAAGACATGTTCAGCTAAAAAGTATATCATTACATAATAAAAACCTCTTGTGAAGGCATGTGCCTTTATCAAGAGGTTTTTTATGTTGGTATATTTATGCTACAGCAGTAGATTCAGCAGGTGCAGCGGCTGCGGCGGCTTCTGCAGCGGCGGCTGCCTCAGCTTCGGCAACAGCAGCGGCCGAGGGAAGTTGAGAGTAATAGTGGCTGCCTTCTAAGTATAAATGTGCATGACGTTTATTGTAGGCGGTGTGGGTAACTAGATACTCTACCCATGCGGCGTAGCCTTCCGGTGTCATGTGATATCCGTCACCGCCGCCGTACTCAGGACGCATCCAGCCGTCGTCGCCGGCCAAAGCCTCGTGTAAATCTAAAAAGTACATGCCTTTTTCATACGCCATTTTTGCCAGTTGATCGTTTAGGCTGTTGATGCGATCGATATCAAACCTAGCGTCTTGTCCCTGCACAACAGGGGTGATAGACTGCACGTAAATAGAAACCTCTGGATGCAAGCTGGCACGCATGGTATCAAGCATTTCGCTGTAGTAACCCAGCAAGGCCTCGTCGCCCATGCCAACCATGGCGTTTGTGCCCAGTAGCACATATACGTTATCGGGCTGATATCCTACCAGAGCTTCCATCGGAACTTCGGTGACGCCATCGTTACGTTTCTGTATAGAACCGTCGTAAATCTGGCGTGGACTGACACCAAGATATGCGCAAAAGTTAGCGTTTGGGATACCGTAGCTTGGATAAATAAACAGGCCCTGTGTGATAGAGTCTCCAACAAAAACGCTGGTGTTAAAGTAAGACATGTCCACTCGGCCGTTTTCAGGCAGAGCTATCATGTGGCTGTCCGGAGAAAGCACTGTCATGGCGGCAGGGTCTTGTTCCAAGGGGCCTATGGTGTTCCATCCGGTGTTATCCACGCTGGGTATTTCAGCCCCGGGCAAAGAAGGATCGGCCGTGGGAAGCTCGATTGTAGAGGATACAGCTGATGAAGGCGATGCTGAAGACTCTGATATATCAGAGTCTCCAAATGGGTTGCTAAACTCGGAAATTATGCCGGTAATCACCCAGGCAAGGCCCAATATGAACGCAACAGAAACAAGCAAAACTATGGCACGCTGTTTGTTTTTCTTGGCGCGACGCTGTTTACGTTTTGAAACATAAGCTTTATTATTAGGGGAAGAAGCAGAAGACGGACCGCGTGGGGCAGGTCTTCCGGTAGAGTTTGTAGGTTTTTGATTATTCACAACAAATGCACCTCGAATTTAAGGTAAAAATATAGATAATTCGTCTGGCTAACAGTCTGTATTATAACGTATTTGGCACAAAAAAACAACCAATCATGCCGTCATTTCACATTTCATAAGGATGTAAACCGTTTGCTTTGTGGCATGGATGTAGACGGTAATTGCAAAAATATATGAATTAATGTAAAAAATAGTATTGACATATAAGAATGATTGCTGGTATAATAACGTGCAAGGCTTTTGCAGGCTGTATTTGCAAGGCCGCTTTATTTATGTCCGTTCTCGTAAGAGAAAAAATCCTTGCCCTGAAAGGGGTCATATGTCCAAAAGGAGGTGCAAAGAAAATGCCCATGTATGAGACAATGCTAGTTACCAGTACAAAGCTTGATGAGGAAACCACCGCAGCAGTTGTAGGTAAGTTCAAAAGCCTGATAGAGGCCAACGGAACTATCGATACAGTGGAAGAGTGGGGAAAACGTCGTATGGCGTATCCTATCAACAAGGAAGCAGACGGTGTATACACACTGATTCACTTCACAAGTGAAGCGGATTTCCCCGCAGAGCTTGATCGTGTATACAAAATCACTGACGGTGTGCTACGCACACTTATCATCGCAAAAGATGAAGTGATGGAAAACGCTCGTGTAAAAGCAGCTGAAAAATTGGCTCAAGCCAAAGAAAACGCAGCTAAAGCGCAAGCAGACCGCAAAGCAGCCGAACAAGCCAAAGCAGCCGAAGCCGCCAAAGCGGAAGAAAGCAAACCGGCACAGGAGGACGCAGCAGAAGCGGTAACACAGGAGGTGGAGTAAGATGCTGAATGTGATTGCTGTGATGGGACGCTTGGTAAGTGATCCCGAACTGCGAAAAACTTCGAATGATCTTAGTGTCGTGAGAATGCGTATTGCCTGTGAGCGCAATTTTGTAAAGGCCGGCGAACAACGCCAAGCAGACTTTTTGGATGTGGTGGCGTGGCGAGCTACAGCGGATTTTGCCAGTAAATATTTCCGCAAAGGCCAGCTGATTGCAGTAAACGGTAGTTTACAAACAAGGCAGTATGAAGACAAACAAGGGAATAAGCGCACAGCTTATGAAATTGTGGCGGACAACTTGCATTTTGCAGAAAGTAAATCATCTGCACAAACTGCAGGCGGTGGTGCTTACACACAAGCTCCACGTCCGGTGGCACAAGAGCAAACGTCTTATTCCGCCGGTGATCCGGAGGATTTTGCTGTGATTGATGAGAGTGAAGATCTTCCGTTTTAATTATCAAGGAGGTTTGGCCAAATGGCTTATGAGAGAAATGAACGGGGCGGCCCCCGTCGTGGACGTCGCAAGGTTTGCAGCTTTTGTGTAGACCGTGTGCCGTATATTGATTACAAAGACATATCTCGCCTGCGTAAATACACAAGCGAAAGAGCAAAAATCATTCCTCGGCGTGTGACAGGTACCTGTGCAAAACATCAGCGTGAATTGACCATTGCGATCAAACGCGCACGTCATCTTGCACTGATGCCCTATGTGAGTGACTAAAACTTAATAATACCGCAGAAGATCGGGTTTTTATAGACTCGATCTTTTATTTTAGCCAAAAGCTTTTTAACGGAGTCAATATATCTTGCTGACACACTGGTTTTTTGTAGAGATTTTGGTGGTGTAAAAATTTAACGCTCAGGCATTTTACGCAAAAAAACAAGATAATTGCCTAAAAAGTTGAAAAGGCGCAAAAAATTATATACAATGAACAAAAGGGTTATAGCGTAAAGTGATAAATTCTCCGGGAGGTATGCCATAATGGGTCCTAAAATGCGAAGAGCGGAGCTGCTAAAGTTGTTACAGATGGATATGAAGCCGATGAGTGCCGGAAACTTAGCGGAACATTTTGAAGTGTCGAGGCAAGTGATAGTGGGGGATATATCACTATTGCGTGCTGCAGGACATGATATTGTGGCCACGCAAAAGGGATACTTGATGGAAAATTCCGGCGAGGATATGGAAGTGGATACTTACATTTTGTCTTGCAAACATGATAAAGGCCAGCTGGAGGCAGAACTGTATACCATAGTGGACAACGGAGGAGTTGTGGTGAATGTATCAGTTGAGCATAAACTGTATGGAACCATCACGCAAGACTTAAATATCCGAAGCAGATTTGATGTAGATGAGTTTTTAAATAAAGTAGCGATAAACGACGTAAAACTACTATCTTCTTTGACAGATGACGAGCATATGCACACCATTCGTTGCTCGAATCCACAGGCTTACAGAAGAATTTTAGCTCGTTTGCAAGAGCTGAGAATTTTAAACATACGAGATATAAATTAAGATACTGTGAAATAGCTTGAAAAAAGTGGTTAGATGGGATAAAATATAAGTGTTATAATTAAGTGAATTACAATGGGCTAGGCCCAATTTTGGAGGATGTATAATGATATCAGCAGGCGATTTTAGAAACGGCAGTACATTTGAGCAAGACGGCAACGTGTTGCAGGTGGTAGAGTTTCAGCACGTGAAACCCGGAAAAGGCAGCGCGTTTGTGCGCACCAAAATCCGCAACGTGATTACAGGCTCGGTGGTGGAAACCACATACAACCCTACAGACAGGTTCCCCGCAGCGCAGATAGAGCGTCGTGAGATGCAATATTCTTACGAAGACGGCGGACTGTATTATTTCATGGATAACGAAACATTTGAGATGATTCCGCTGGATGCAAAGGTACTTCCCGATGCATTTAAATTTGTAAAAGAAAATGAAAACGTAAAGGTACTTAGCTATAAAGGTAACGTGTTTGGCGTAGAGCCTCCAAACTTTGTGGTGCTTACCATCACAGAAACCGAACCCGGTATGAAAGGCAATACAGCCACCAATACTTTAAAACCCGCCACATTGGAGACAGGCGCCGAGGTACGTGTGCCGCTGTTTATCAATGAAGGCGAAGCTATTCGTATTGACACACGCACAGGCGAGTATATGGAGCGCGCATAAAGAAGATAGTTTGTTGTGAAAATTTTCATGACACTACAAAAAGGAGCAAAATATGAATCTTGTTGAAAGAGCAGCTTACATCAAAGGTTTGGCAGAAGGGCTTGGCCTAGATGCAGAACAAAAAGAAACTCGTGTTATTCAAGAAATGTTGGAACTAATGAGTGAGATGGCCGGTGATGTAGAGGCTATAGGAGAAGATCTGGGCGATTTGTACCATGCGGTCGAGCAAATCGACGAAGATCTCAACGTGGTCGAAGAAGAAATGTTTGGAGACCCAATAGGTAACCTTACAGATGAAATGTATGAAATCGTATGCCCTAACTGTGAAGAATCCATACATGTGGATGAAGAAGTAGTGGTGTCCGGTAATGTAGTGTGTTCTGCTTGTGGTGAGAAAATCGAAGTAGAGATTGACGAATGTGGTTGTGGCCATGATCATGATGATGAATAAGCTTACCATACGGTAAATAAAAAAACAAAACCCTCCGGCAAAAGGCATGGCCTTTCGTTAAGAGGGTTTTTTGTAAAATAAAATGTATTCAAAATATTTAAAGGTCAAGTAAAAGATCTTGTAATTCAGGTGCAGTGTGTACTATGTAGTCAGCACCGGCAGAGCGTAGTTCTTCTTCGCCACCGTATCCATAAGTGACACCAACGCAAGGGATGTTGTGGGCGTGTGCGCCTAAAACGTCGTGCCGGCGATCGCCCACCATAACAGCATTTTTGATATTTATATCGGTGCGTGAAAATAACAAGGATAAAACTTCATCTTTAGGTAGGCCAATATGGTTTGGTGGGCTACCGCAAACAAAAGTGAAATATGGCGTGATTCCAAAGTTGTCCAAAATGATTTCGGCCAAGTCTACAGGCTTTGTAGTGGCGATATAAAGACGCTTTCCCAATAGTTGCAAAGTTGCCAACATGTGCGCTATACCTGGGAATAGAGAGTTTTGATGTATGCCATTCTTGCTAAAGTGTTCCTTGAAATGAGCTATAGCACAAAGGGCGTCCTCATGGCTGAGATGAAATTGTCCGGTGAATGTTTCTGTTAAAGGTGGTCCGATAAAAGCTTCAAGGTTTTCTTTTGATACATCGGTGATGCCAAGTTGCTCAAGAGCAAATTTTGCGGCGTTTGTGATACCCTCTACAGGGTCGATGATGGTGCCGTCTAAATCAAATAAAATATCAGTTTTCATGGGGATCTATATCCTCTTTATCAAATGTTTTTTCGCTTACAATAAAGCGTGGCCGAGATTTGGTTTCGTTATATATTTTTCCTATATATTCACCAATGACGCCAAAGCATAGTAGCTGAATTCCGCCCATGAAGAATATGGCGCACCAGGTACTGGACCAACCCCATACAGTGGAATTCGGTATGAGAATATGCTGGACAATAACTACAATAATGGCTATTAAACTGACAAAAAACAGGAAAAACCCAAGCCAAGTAACCATGCGGATAGGTTTTATAGACAAGCTGGTGATACCGTCAAATGCAAACGCCAGCATTTTTTTTAAGGGATAGTGGCTTTCGCCGGCAATACGCTCGTGCCGCTCATAGTACACACTGGAAAACCGATATCCGACTAAAGGCACCAGCCCACGTAAAAATAAGTTCACTTCTTTAAACTGTGCCAGGCCGTTCAAAGCTCTTTTGCTTAAAAGACGATAGTCGGCGTGGTTATATACAACGTCGGCGCCAAGCCTTTGCATTATTTTATAAAATCCCTCGGCGGTGTTGCGCTTAAACCATGTGTCGGTATCGCGCTTGCTACGCACACCATACACTACATCACAGCCACCTTCATACTCACTTATCATCTCATCCATGGCGTTTATATCGTCTTGGCCATCGGCGTCTATTGAAATGGTGATATCGGCATATTCTTTGGCACACATAAGCCCGGCCAAAAGTGCATTTTGGTGGCCGCGGTTGCGAGAGAGAGAAATCCCTTGATAAAGTGGATTTTGACGGCTTAAGTCTTGTATAATACTCCATGTGTCGTCTTTAGAGCCATCATTGACGAACAAAACGCGGCTGTTTTCAGAAACACGTTTGCCTGAAATTAAAGAGTTCAGTTTATCTAAAAACAAGCTGCAAGTAAGCGGTAAAACAGCTTGCTCGTTGTAGCAGGGAACAACAATATATAATACAGGAAGCATGATAAAAATCTCCTTGGTTATAATAAAATTTACTATGATGAACCAGTCTTTATTATAAAGCTTTCCACTTAAAAAAGCAAAAAATAAAACACGGTATAGAAGAATGGTTTTAGTGATTTGTAATGAAGGTATATAATTAATAAAATGAGTTTGAAATGATGCGATAAATCTGCGCAAAGGAGGGTGACATGAAAAATATAATAAAACTATTTTCTGTTTGTTTTGTGATAATATTGTGTTTACCCATACACCTTGTAAAAGCGGCAGAGATATCTGCAAACCCACCACAAGAGGTACCGGTGACGGTATCGGCGGGTGCATATGTAGTGATGGACATAAAAACCGGACAAGTACTTTTGGGTGAAAATATCCATGAAATTCAGTATCCTGCATCCATTACAAAGATATTGACAATGGCGCTGGTGCTGGAGAATGTGGATTATGAAGCGCAAAAGCATACACTTATAACCACATCACAATCGGCGGTAGATGCACTGATGCCAAACGCCAGCATGATTGCGTTGCAAGTGGGCGAAGAAATGACGCTTGAAGATTTACTGTATGCCACACACATAGAAAGCGCCAACGATGCCGCACACGTTCTTGCGGAATATGTTGCCGGAAGTATGGAAGCATTTGCAGAAATGATGAATGCCAAGGTGCAAGAGCTGGGCCTTGAAAACAGTAATTTTGTAAACTCCAGCGGCCAGCCGGATGATGCGCATTATGTGTCGGCTTATGACATGGCGATGATCACCAGATGGGCCATGTCTGTTCCGGGGTTTAGAGAGCTTTGGGCCAGCACACAGCACGACATGGCACCCACAAACAAAAGAGGCGCACGCACTTTATACGGTGACAATTTGGTTGTAAGACAAGGCAGTTCATACTATGTGCCGGGAGTTACCGGAAGCAAAACAGGATATACCGATCAGGCGAAATCAACTCTTGTCACCAGTGCCTCACAAGGCGAAAGCGAGCTGGTTTGTGTGATACTGTCAGGCGCTTCCAGTGCGGCTAAGTTTCGTGCCACCGAGGAGCTTATGGCATATTGTTTTACTAACTTTCACAAAGCGGAGATTTCTTTAGCGAGCATGCAAACAACAATGGTTCCGGTATATGGTGGCGGGGCAAATCCACTGGGTGAGATTGAAGTATATGCAAAAGAGAGCACCGAGATATGGCTGCATAGCGGTGTAAGTGCAGACATAGTGGAAACTATGGTGCAAATACCACAGCAGTATATCATGGGGGATGTGTTTGCGCCGAATATAGCTTTGATACTACCTCAAGATGTAAGCGTGCAGTATAGTGGTGTGATTTACGAAATGCCATTGCCATATACAGGGCTGGAAGAAATATTGGCGGGCAACACCTATGATCAAAACTTCTTGCAAAGTATGGCAAGAGAGGATCCTGTTTTGTTCTGGTTACTTTTAGCCATGCCACTGGCAGGTGCAGCTGCATTTGTAGCTCGTAAGATATATGTGCAGCGAAAACATGAAAAAAGACGAATGAAACGCTTGGCGGCAGCTAGAGCAGTAACACCTATCAGAATAGCAAAAAGACCAGAGCCGCCACAGCGTGGCAATGAGACGGCAAAGCGGAAGCCGTCGACACCACATCGCCGAGGAGTTGTTCGTAGTGCCGAAAAAAAACGATATCCTAACAGTAGGCGGTAAAACGGATATTTAGCGAGGTTTTCTTGCATTTTAAAGGGTAAACAAGTACAATTAAAGATGTACCGACTAATAAGCTTAAAGAGAGTGACGGGGGTAGATTGTGAAATATTCATTGGTGGGATATAGCGGGTTTGTAGGTGGAAACTTAGCGGCGACTCATACGTTTGATAACTTGTATAATTCTAAAAATATACAGGATAGTTATGGTGCGGATAATGGGTATGTGGTATACAGTGGTATGCCAGCAGAAAAGTTTTTGGCGAATGCCGACCCAAACGCCGATTTGCAACGAGCAGAAACAGCAATGGATAACATACGCAAGATGCGCCCCGAAAGGCTGGTGCTGATAAGCACAGTGGATGTTTACCCAAAACCAATGGGTGTGTATGAAGACACTGTGATAGATAATGCTAATGCGCCTGCGTATGGAAAAAACAGGTATACGTTAGAAGGCTGGGTGAGAGAGGAATATCCCGACGCTCTTATTGTGCGCCTGCCGGGCTTATACGGAAGAGGGCTGAAAAAGAATTTTATTTACGACCTGCTTACCATAACGCCGTCTATGTTGGTAGAGGGAAAATATAAAGAGCTTTCAGAAAAAAGCAAGCTGGTAAAAGAAAGTTATAGCGTAGACGACGCAGGTTTTTATCGCCTGCAAAATCTGGACACGCAAAAGGCAGAAGAACTGAAAAGTTTTTATGAGCAAAATGATTTTAATGCACTTAGTTTTACAGACAGCCGCTCTGTGTTTCAGTTTTACAATTTGGCTAGTTTGTGGAAGGATATCGCCCGCTGTGAAAAGAAGGGGATACGCCTTGTGAATTTGGCCACACAACCTGTGGAAGCCGGCGCGCTGTACCGTGTGTTAACAGGATGCGAGTGGGAAAACCACACGGCGAAAGGGCCGGTTCAGTACGATATGCGCACACGCTATGGGCGTGAGCTGGGCGGCCTTGACGGATACGTGGCAGATCACGCCGAGGTCATGAGCGGTATTGCAAATATGGTAAAACAAAATCCAGTGTAGATATTTAAAAGTAGAGGTAGAATTGTGAAGATGGAAAACATTCCCGGGGTGCCGGATTTCATACTGGACACGCTGAAAGAAAAAAACTCAGAGTATTGTTTGCTTATTCCGGTGATAAATGAAAACGGACGGATTAAAGCAGAGCTTTCTGCGGCTAAAAAAGCCGGCGTGGATAAAAAATGTGATATCATAATTTGCGACGGTGGCTCGGACGATGGCAGCCTTGGCGCTGAACTGCTGGAAAAGTCAGGCGTGAGGGCACTGCTTACAAAAACCGGTCCGGGAAAACAAGGCGCACAACTGCGCACGGGCATATACTGGGCTTTAGAACAAGGGTATGAAGGGATACTTACCATTGACGGAAACAACAAAGACAGTATTGAAAATGTGCCTCGGTTTATAGAAAAGCTGAAAGATGGGTATGACTTTGTGCAAGGAAGCAGGTATGTAAAAGGCGGCCTTGCGGTGAACACACCTTTGCAGCGCCATTTGGCGGTGAAGTTTATCCATGCACCTATAATCAGCCTTACGGCAAAACAGCGGTTTACCGACACTACAAACAACTTTCGTGCTTACTCAAGGAAATATCTGACCCATGCCGAGGTACAGCCTTTACGGGATATTTTCACAGGGTATGAGCTATTGGCGTATTTGTCTACAAGGGCAACTCAGCTGGGCTTAAAGGCGTGTGAAGTGCCGGTGGCACGGGTATACCCAAAAGGTGAGGCCACGCCCACTAAAATCAAAGGTATGAGCGGCAACATGGAACTGATGAAAGTGCTTTTTGCAAACGCAAAAGGAGAATATAACCCGAAAGAAAAGGTGACGCCATGAATTCTTCAGAGCTTCGCTTTACATTTTCGGAAATAGCCACCAAGAAAAAGCTGACACAGTTTTTTATTATTGCGGTGGTGCTGGGCGGTGTGTGCACACTGATCACATACCCCGGGATTTTTTATTCCGACAGCTATGGACGATGGTTTATGGCAAGTGAGTTGGCACGGTTTAATTTTGCTGTGCAGGATGATTGGCTAAGCGTAGTGCCACAGTTGTTTATGGCGGTGCTTTACAAGCTTACCCAAAATTATGCTTCATTCACACTTATTCAAAGCATTCTTTTTTTCTTTACTTGCTTTTGTGCAATAAACTTTTTTGTGCCCAAAGGCGGCCTTGTGGCAGGCATACTTTTTGCAATATGCCCTGCGTTTTACGGGTTTTCGGTATATGTAGAGATGTCGGTAGGATGCCTTGTGGCAATGCTATGGCTACTGATGCTGATATGCGGTGTGGAGTATGAATATTTCGACTGCTGGCCGATTTGGCATAAATGGGCTTATTTTATTTTGTGCTTTGGCCTTTACTTTGTCATGCTGGGCTTTAGGCAAAATGCGTTCACGGTGCTACCTGTGTTTGCCATTGTGCTGTGGCGGATATGCCGACGTATAAAAGACTGGCTTTTGGGATACCTGCATGCAGTAGCGGTGGTGCTGTGTTTTGTTATTATTTTAAGCTTACCCGCCGTGTTGAACTACGGTATACGCAACGGCACAGGCAGCATGTCTACAGGTTTTTTGTGGGAGACTGTCACCATGCTGGAGAGGCTTGACGATAAAGCCGAATATCAAGACATGCT
>CAYJIC010000063.1:0-11815 GCA_964370155.1 uncultured Oscillospiraceae bacterium | reverse complement strand
GCATAACCGCCACAAACACGGTATATGGTTTTTTCACACTCAATTTTGAAAGCATTTTTATATCTCTTTTCTTTATATATTATATTAAAATCAAATTGATCTAATCTTATTTTTATACGCACAAAAATCGCCCATTTATTTTACATGTAAAATGCGTCAAAATTATGTAAAAATAATGTGGATTTAGAATTTTTTCAAAAAAAGTAGCCTTGGCGTAATCTCCAAAGCTACTATACAAATCATACCTATACTGTGTTTTTAGTTTTCATAACTTGAAAACTCAAGCAAGTTTCCGTCAGGATCTCTGACATACACCGAATTCATTTTCCCTTTAACGCCGGTGCGCACCACCACGCCTTGTTCTATCTCAACGCCTTTTTCTTCCAGCGTTTGTTTAAACTCTTGGGACGTTCCTGCAATCTCAAAACAGAAATCCGCACTACCGCATTGCACGTTTTGCGCATGTGGCGACAACTCGCTACCAAGAGTGTGCACGTTTATTTTAAAATCGCCCGCAAAAAGCTCGCATCTGCCCTCACTAACTTTCGATGTAAACCCAAGCTTTTCATAAAACCGCAGGCACACATCAACCTGTGCAGTAGTGATAACAACATGATCTAACTTATTGATCACTCAAATCCCCCTCAATCTCACATTATGCTAAAAATACATATATAGCTGGCACGGTAGCATGCCATTATATACTTTTCTACGCTTATCTGCTTTTTTACCGAAATGTGCTTCAAACTCGGTATCACCGGATATGATTCCTGCCATTTTAGGCGGGTGTTTTCTCACAGCTTTTCCCAGTATCAGTGCCAATTTCGCCGCGTCTTCTATGTTCATCAAGCGCTCGCCGTATGGTGGGTTTGTCAAAAGCAACGCCTCGGTGTTGGGCGTGTAATCTGCCACGTCACCTTGCGTGAACTGACAACAATCCCCCACACCTGCAAGTTTCGCGTTTGCCCTTGCCAGTGACACCATGGCCGGATCAATATCTGTGCCAAATCCCATGAAATCCGCGTCATGCTTTATTTCTGATTTTGCTTTTTCGCGCGCCAGCTCAAACACATTTTCCGGCAAAAATTCGTAATATTCTGCCGCAAACGTCCGCCCAAGACCCGGTGCTATATTTTTTGCTTTCAGCGCTGATTCGATGATTAAAGTACCGCTACCGCAAAACGGGTCTTCTACTTTAGACTCTCTGCGTACACGGCAAAAATCAGCCATGGCCGCCGCCAACGTTTCCTTCAGCGGTGCCGCGCCGGCAACACGCCTGTATCCACGTTTATGTAGGCCGTCACCACTGGTATCTAAAAACACCTCAGCCATATCTTTACGCAGTGAAAAACGTATGCGATAATCTTTGCCACGCTCGGGCAAAAACTGCACCTTATGCCCCTTACGCAGGCGCTCCACCACTGCTTTTTTTACAATACTCTGACATGCCGGCACACTGGTCAACGTGCTGGACAAGCTAGAGCCTTTCACCGGAAACTTGGCCGTTTTCGGGATATAATCCTCCCATGCGATTTCTGACACGCCGTCAAAAAGCTGATCGAATGTTTTCGCCGGAAAGCTACCCAACAGTAAAAGTACACGCTCGGCACATCGGCTGTTCAGGTTCGCCGCCGCCAAAACATGCTCGTCACCCGTAAAGCGAACCCGCCCGTCACTCACTTTAATATCTTTTGCGCCTATCCTCTTAAAATCAAACACTGCTGCTTTTTCAAGGCCAAAATAGCACGGCGCCACAAATTCAAATTGCATTTTTTATCCTTCCACTTGCAAAGCATACACGCTGCTTTTTGCTTTTACCACGGTACTCCAATACGCACATAGTACCGCACATCTTTTCCCTCACCAAAATTCGCATCAATACAATAAACATATGTGCCCACGACATTCGGCACCATCAAATTTCCACTTATCTCTTCAAATGGTCCTTCGTTTGAAGAAAGTGTCACATGTACTTCTTGCGGCCTTATATCAAACCCTAAGGCCAGCTGAGTATTTCCTTGCAGCTCTGCCGGAATAATCTCTCGCCATATTTCAAGGTCTTGTCCGCCGCCCTGTCTGTTCCAAAACAAAAACTGCCAGCTGTACGTATCTCGCTTAACATGAGACAGTGGAAGCTGTAGGTTGTTTTCAGTTCCGCTATAATATACGCTCAACTGCGGAAGCGCATTTTCAGGATATTGCGCCGATATAGCGTTTAAAATTACAATGGCGATCACTATAGAAACTGCAATGAGCGCAACGCCCAAAGCCACTTTCAATAGTTGCTGTTTTTGCAAACTCATGCCATTCCTCCGAAATATGTTTTCTGCCAAAAAATATTTATTTTACTGATTTATCCTTTATTATACTCTAAATCTCATTTATTTACCACACACTTTTATGCACTTATAAATTTAATATGTCGCAAAGCACGAAAATGTGGTACAGTAAAATAAGAGACTTTCTGTGCCACAAATTTTAACAAGGAGACTGCATATGAATCATATTATAGGTATAAAGTGTATAGACTGTGATAAACATCACCACTCACATCCCGACACTACAACTTGCACCGCTTGCGGTGGTGTTTTAGAGGTAATATATGACTATGAGCTCATTTCATCTCAAGTTAATAAAAAAACTATTTCAAAACGTCGCGATCATACAATGTGGAGATACAAAGAGTTTTTGCCAATTTCAGAAAATGCCGACACAAGCGGGCTACATGTAGGTGGATCGCCTTTATACCACGCAAAAACACTAGGGGCACAACTGGGCATTTCGCAGCTATACATAAAAGATGATGGCCTAAACCCAACCCAAAGCCTAAAAGATCGCGCCTCTGCAATGGCCGTTGTGAAAGCTGTCGAAGCAGGCGCTACCACTATTGCTTGTTCATCCACCGGAAATGCAGCTTCCTCACTTGCCGGAAATGCTGCCGCCAAAGGACTTTCTACATACATTTTTGTTCCTCAAAGAGCCCCAAAAGGAAAAGTGGCTCAACTGATGATTTTCGGCGCAAACGTCATTAGCGTAAAAGGCAACTACGAAGATACTTTCCGCCTGTCTGCTCAAGCCATCGATCGCTTTGGATGGTATAACCGCAACGCCGCAATAAACCCGTATCTTTCCGAGGGTAAAAAAACCGTAGCATTTGAAATAGCTGAGCAACTAGAATGGAAATCTCCGGACTATGTGGCAGTATCTGTAGGCGACGGATGCACCATTGCCGGTGTATGGAAAGGTTTTTGCGATTTATACCACACCGGTTTCATTCCGAAACTCCCTCGTCTTATCAGCGTGCAGGCAAGCGGTTGCCGCCCTATAAACAATGCTGTAGACACAAAAAATGACACTCTTGTGCCTATGGATGAAAACACTATTGCCGACAGTATCGCTGTTGGCGTGCCTCGCAACTTCAAAAAAGCCTTACGCGCCATTCGCAATTCAAACGGTATCACCGTAAATGTCACCGATGATGAAATATTGCAGGCCATGGCCTTACTCGGGAAAACCACCGGTGTTTTTGGTGAGCCCGCAGGTGTAGCCGCCACTGCCGGTGTGATGAAACTGGTATCCGAGAAAAAAATTCCGTCCGATGCCCTTGTTGTTAGCATTGTGACAGGAAACGGCCTAAAAGATATTGCAAACGCAACCAATGCGGCTGCACAGCCAATGAGTGTATCGCCTAATATGGACGATCTTCTTTTGGCTTTTGCAGATTGTGGCGGTATAAAATAACTGCCAATTTTCTATAATGGCACTTCACAAAATTTTCCTTCATACCGCATAATCATACTTTTAAAACCTGCTGTTCGCAAAAGCTCTTCGGCCTCATCGTAATAACAATCAAGGCTATCGCTAGAGTGGCTATCCCCGGTGATTATCATCGGGGATTTTCTTTGTGCGGCATGCTGTAATAAAAACAGCGACGGATACGGATCAGTACGCCAACCACGTGATATTGCACCCGTATTCACTTCTATAATACCATCATACCCTTTTACAACATCAATCACCGCATCAAAAATTTCGAGTGCAAAATTTCTATATTCTTTTTTATCTTCAGCGAATATGTCACATTTTTGATTGAACTTTTTCACAAGATCAAAATGCCCTACTATCGTCGGTTTGTCACGCTGAACACCCATTAACAAAAGCTGATAGTAGTCTTTTATCATCTCATGTGAGTCTCCGCTATAAATATCTCTTATCGCATTTTGTAAAATAATCGGCTCGGCATCCACCGAAATGTATTTGCCGTCTATTTCCGGCAAGCAATGGCTCGATCCAATTATATAGTCATAGCTTTTTTCGATAACCGGTGCGTGTGTATCTTGCTCTATTCCACAAGCTATGTGTATTATCCCGCTATATTCTTTTTGCAAGCTGCGAATTTCATTTATATATTCTTTTTCACTTTCTACTCCGGGACAGGTAGGCTCAAACCAAGTAGGTGCATGAGAAGAAAAGCCCAAATCACTAAATCCCAGCTTTATTGCCGCTTCCACCATTTCTCTTGGTGTATTTTTGCCATCACACAAGGTGCAGTGCGTGTGAATATTTGACCTCATACAGCCTGCCACCACCATTCTTTGCATATCATTTTATCAACCCACAATTTCCTTCACCGCCTGCAGAAACACATCCATTTCTTCCTCTGTTCCTATGGTGATTCGAAGATAATTTTCAATACGTGGCAAGTCCCATCGACGCACTAATATGTTTTTCTCTCTCAAAGCATCGTATATATCTTTGCCTTTATACTTTGCATGCTCCACAAATATAAAATTCGTTTTGCTCTCAGTACCCTTAAATCCCATACCCAAAAGTTCTCTCATCACTTTTTCACGTGTATCCATGATTTTTTTGCGGCACTCATCAAAATATTCTCTATCCTCTACTGCAACTTTCGCTGCGGCCGCACTCATACGGTTTAGGTTATATGGGTTAAAGCTATACTTCACAGTGTTAAGATCGGCTATCAGCTCACGACTGCCAACAGCATACCCAACCCTAGCACCTGCCATGGATCGTGACTTTGAAAACGTACCCACCACCAGCAAATTGTCGTATTTTCCAAGCAGCGACACGCAGCTTTCCGCACCAAAATCCACATATGCCTCATCTATTATCACAAGGTTTTTATCGTTTGTTTGTAAAATTTCTTCTACATCACAAAGCGACAACGCTAGGCCCGTGGGCGCATTGGGGTTTGCCAGTACCACTGTTTTATTTATGCCACAGTAATCTTTCGCATCTACAGAAAAATCTTCACGTAAAGGTATCACAGTTTCTTTAATATTATAAAGCCCTGCATACACTGGATAAAAACCATATGTAATATCGGCAAAAGCCACCCCGCCGTCACAAAACGCCTGAAAACAAAACGCCAACACCTCGTCGCTGCCATTACAAAGAAAAGCCTGATCGCTGTCCACACCAAAAAACTTCGCCAAGGCCTCTGTTGGTGCTTGACTTTGCGGGTCAGGATAAAGCCTAAGGCTTTCAGCTGCTTCTTTCACAGCTTTTTCCACGCCAGGCGCCGGCGGATACGGATTTTCGTTAGTATTCAGCTTTATAAGCTTCATTTTCTTGGGCTGTTCACCCGGAGTATACGGTTCTAAACACTGTAACCGCTCGTTCAAAAAACGTGACATATATTCACCACTTGTAGTTTATTTTTTCTGCATGCGCACTTTCACACTGTTTGCGTGCGCAAAAAGACCTTCTTTCGTCGCAAATACATGCACATCATCGCCCACTTCTTGCAGGGCTTCTTCTGAATAATATAAGTAACTGCTTTTTTTCACAAAGTCATCCACCGAAAGAGGAGAATAAAACCGAGCTGTGCCGGCAGTTGGCAGGGTATGATTCGGCCCTGCAAAATAATCCCCAAGCGCCTCGGGCGTGTGGTTGCCCAAAAATACGCTACCGGCGTTTTTCACCATAGGCAACATGCCAAACGGATCTCTCACGCAAAGCTCAAGATGTTCCGGCGCTAATGTGTTGGCAATTTCCAAGCTTTCTTCCAAGCTTTCAACCAGCAAAATCCGACCATTTTCAATGATAGATTGCCTTGCAATCTCTTTGCGCTCAGTATTTTCCAGCTGACGCTCCAGCTCGGCCTGCACTTTTTTGGCCACATCTTCACTGGTGCTCACCAGCACTGCCGATGCCAAAACATCATGCTCTGCTTGCGCCAGCATATCAGCCGCTATATACTCAGGATTCGCTGTGTCATCCGCCACCACTAACACATCACTGGGCCCTGCTATCATGTCGATATCCACTATGCCATACACCATTTTTTTAGCAGTAGCCACATACAAGTTTCCAGGACCTACAATTTTATCCACGCGTGGAATACTCTTTGTCCCGTAGCTCAGCGCCGCTATGGCCTGTGCGCCTCCCACTTTGTAAATATCCTTCACACCGGCCACAGATGCCGCCGCTAATATAGCAGGATGCACGCTTCCGTCTTCGCTCGGTGGTGTCACCATAACCACCTGCTCCACTCCTGCAATTTTCGCCGGGATTGCATCCATCAACACCGTGCTGGGATATGCCGCCGTGCCACCCGGCACATAAAGCCCCACTTTTTGCAACGGTATTATACGCTGACCCATCACAACACCCGGCTTGTCCGCCATCACAAAGCCTTGCCTTACTTGTTTTTGATGAAAAGCGTGTATATTTTCAGCCGCTTTACGAAGTACCGATAAAAACTCTTTACCCACTTCTTTTTCGGCATTATCTATCTCATCTTGGCTCACTTTCATGTCATTCAAAATCACGCCATCAAACTTTTGGGTATATCCCATTACAATAGGATCTCCCCCCTGCTTCACCGCCTGCAAAATTTCACCTACAGCCGTGCTCACATCCGGGGCATCTTCCCTATGCTGGTGTGACAATTCTTCCACAGACGTGGTTTTCATATCAATTATCTCTATCATGTATATCACCGCCTATATTATTCTCGTCCACTCATGCCGGCCCATTCCAGGCTATATCTGTCACCGTTTGGCCAATTGCAACATCACACTGCATTCGCCTTACTCCTTGCAGATCTTTTTATGCTCTATATACTTTTTCCCCCACTCACCCATTGCATCCAACACAGGCGTAAACTGTCTGCCGATGTCACTTAGCTTATATTCCACTTTCGGAGGAATTTGCCTATAGTCTATTCTTTCCACCAAGTCTGACTGCTCCAGCATTTTCAGTTGCCTTGAAAGAGAGGTATGGGTCATCTCTTCCGGCATCCTTCTTTGCAGCTCGTTAAACCTCAATGGACTATCAGACAGCATCAACAAAATATAAATAGACCATTTACCCGATAGCAATTTTTGCACAGTGAGGTATGGACATTTTCCAAACAAATCTTCTTTCATAAGTCTCTCCCGTCAAAATCCACAGTAACAAATTTGATAGCAGTATCAAAAACTATCGTACTTGTTTTTTTGTTCATACAACTTTACAATATCACATATGATACAGTTTTTCAACAAATTCTATCGTTTAAGGAGAGTGAACTAAACACAAAATTTTATTTTCAAAGCAGCTTATTGCACAGCATTTCAATTTGCAAAACTTTTGCTCTGTTCAGCGAGTATTTTTCAAGTCTTGTCGGTTTAATAAATCTTTTAGTTCATCCATAAATGTGTTAACATCACTAAACTGACGATAAACCGAGGCAAACCTAACATAAGCCACTTCGTCCACTTGCTGAAGTTCTTTCATGGCAAGCTCGCCTATTTGCATAGACGTGATTTCTTTTTCATAGTTACTCAGCAATTTTTGCTCAATATTATTCACCATGTCTTCCATCACACGGTAAGAAATAGGCCGCTTATATCCGGCACGTAGCAAACCTTGCAGCAACTTCTCTCTGTCAAACACTTCTCTGCTTTTATCTTTTTTCACCACCATCAGCGGAACAGTTTCCACAATTTCATATGTGGTGAATCTTTTCTCACATTCCAAGCATTCTCGTCTACGTCGGATACGTGCCGAGTCGTCTGCCGGCCGTGAATCTATCACCTTTGAGTTACTTGTACCACAATATGGACACTTCACTTTAGTGTTCCTCCTTTTAGTTTTTTAAATCGCTTACGTAAATATTAAATTCTTTTTATTCATTATCTCACATTTACTTCTTCATTGCAAAGTCACTCGTTTTCCCAAGTTGTTTTTTTATCTGAAACTGATTCGAAATATGTATTTCAAAGAAAATAAAACGCGATATATTCTCTCATCTACAAGATACGCTTTGTTTCACTTGCTTTACAAATTCATAATATAGCCATATAATGATAAAGTATACGTAACACAATCTTGATTTTTAATCCAACGAAAAGAGGTAAAGATTCCATGAAAAAAACCATTTCAATTCTAACCGCTTTGTTGATAATCACCCTGCTGTTTAGTGCTTGTGCTGCACCTGCAGCTTCACAGTCTGAAACGCTCGCAGATACCGATACCTCTACCGTCGCCTCTGCTGATACCGCTAAAGAAGTATTGCGTGTAGGTATGGACCTAAAATTTCCTCCTTTTTCCTACATAGATGATAACGGCGATCCTGCCGGTCTAGAACCTTTGATTGCAGAAGCCTTTGCTGAATATATGGGCATGGAACTTGAAATTGTCAACACCGATTTTTCTTTGCTGATTCCGGCTTTGCAAACAGGTGATGTAGACATACTTATCCCCGATATGTCTGAAACCGAAGAACGTGCACAAAACGCCGATTTTTCAGATACATACAGATACACACAGTCCCTTGCACTTGTAAACAAAGAATTTGCCGAGGCGAATAACATAACCGACGATATGCCTCCTGAAGAATTTTTTGATCTTACCGGCCAAAGTTTCGTTGGCCTATCCGGAACATTTGGCGTTCTTGTTCCTCAGCAATACGGCGCCGAAGTAGAAGAAGTTACTGAAATCGGGCTGGGCATCCTTGAAGTGGCTAACGGACAATCCACTGCTTTAGTTGCTTCAAACGAGGTTCATCAGTTTCATGCACAAAACAAAGAAACCACCATCGTATACAGTAATATCGGTAACTGGTCTGGATCCAGCTTTGTAGTAGCAAAAGGTGACACCGAAATGCTTGAAAAATCCAACGAGTTCATCGCTACTATGTATGAAGAAGGCGGACTTTTTGATCAAATCAGGGAAGAGTACGATGCTATCATCTCCGACTTTTTGCAAAGCGATGAGTTTGGCCTAGATTATATTGTTCAAAAGCCGGACGATTGGACTGAATAATATGAATAAAAAAACAGTCGTCATCCAATACATGCTTGTCATTTTACTTTTTGTTGTGGGCATTTACTTTGCACTTTTTTACTCCACAAGCACCACACCTCAGTATGACATGATTCTTCAGCATGGCAATTTATTGGTTGAAGCTTTTTTCGGCACAATTTACGTCAGTGTTCTCACGTTATTATTTTCCCTTGTGCTGGGATTTATTCTTTTCATGATGATGCGCTCTAAAATTGTTATTCTGCGTGCCTTTTCCAACGTATTTAATGAGATCATCATGGGTACACCTTTACTTGTCATGATTTTCCTTATCGTGTATGTGTTTGGCGCTGTGATAAATTATAACGATAAACTTGTACTCGGAATTTTCGCTTTAGTGCTATACAACGGACCTTATATCGCTAACGCTTACGAAACAACCGCAGCGGTGGTAGATGCCGACCAGTACACCGTCATGGACTTATATCAGTTCAAGTGGTATCAAAGGTATATTTACATCATTATTCCTCAAATGATAAAACCATTTATTCCTTCGCTTATCAACAATCTTTCAAGTGCTATAAAAAGTTCGTCCTTATTAAATATTATATCCATCACTGAAATAACATATGTCATCACCGTCATTGCTCAGCGAAACTTTGCTTTTATCGAAGGGTACTATGTGATGTGGCTAATGTATTTAACTGTCACTATTCCGCTATCTTTGATTGCGAAACACGTTGGAAAGAAGGTGGCGAAATAATGGATATTGATATTCAAAGCCTCACTAAGTCATATAGCGGAGAAGTTATTTTAGATAATATCGATTTTAGTGCAAAAAACTGCAATTCAATCGGTATTATCGGTGAGTCCGGGTGCGGAAAGTCCACATTGCTTCGCCAGCTTTCCGGCATAGAAACCCCCGATAACGGCACAATAATTATAAATGGGCTTTCCCCTATAGAAGACAATTCTATTTTTTTAAACAAAATAGCGATTGTTTTTCAAAAGCATAATTTGTTTCCACATTTGACTTTGAAAAAAAATATCACATTGATTTTAAGCAAGATTAAAAAATATGACAAATCAAAAGCAAATGCAAAAGCAGATGAGCTTTTAAAAATGCTATTTATTGAATCCGAGGCAGATAAAAAGCCACATGAAGTTTCAGGTGGGCAGGCACAACGTGGTTCCATCGCCAGAGCACTTGCCACTGATCCCGAATTTGTTTTTTTAGACGAGCCCACTGCGGCGCTTGACCCCATATTGACAGACGAGGTACTGAAAGCAGTCACACAACTAAAAAACGACGGACGAAGCTTTATTTTTGTCACTCATGAAATTCCATTTTTGAAAAATTTCGCCGACTACATAGTATTTATGAAAGACGGCAAAATTGCAGAGCACGGAGATATCTCTCTTTTGCAAAACCCAAAAACACAAGAACTACGTGATTTTTTAAAAATTCATTAGCAAGCTTACACATTAAAAAAGCTATGATACATTAAGTGTCATAGCTTTTTTTAATTGAATTAGTTTTATTAAACATTTATACCCATGCACACAATCCACACATATACACATGTTTTTGGTAACATCAACATACCAATCATCGGATATTTCCGATAAAATATAACAACAGGAATATAAAACAAAAAACTCAAAACAATAGCTACCCACATCCATTCAAACGACTGTGGCAAATCTTGTCTGCTCATCGCAAAAAACACAGCCACAACGAGCCCTAAGCACACAAAAGGAATGTTCCTATATATATTAAACTTGTCTTTTGATGGATTTTTCCAGCTGTTCTGTGGCATAAGGCACATGATTATCCTGATGGTAGCCGCCACAATAACCACACCCGCCACCACTAAATTCACCCGCCTTAAATACATGCACCCCACATACCAAAGCAATACATAAAACATCGTCATGGTTATGGATGTAACCTGTTTGCCCATATTTATCAATGGAATATATTTGTCTTTTTTCGACAGAAAAAAAGATATGCGTGGCAACAAATGACATGCATCTCCTATAAGTAAAATCATGATAACTGCCACCCACCAATATGTAATGGCATTTTGAGCGTTTACCATCATATATACACCTATCGCGACAAGGCTAGTCAAATAGGCAATATCAAATACAATTTCAAAGTATCCCACATATTTCGGACTTTTACTTGAATTCATATTCACTTCATATCCTTAAATGTATTTTTATATATCATGATTATCCAGTGCTCTTCGCTTGTCATATCTAGAAAAATACAGCCTCATTTAATCCGCCGGTGGATATTCATTGTAAACGTTATACATAAAATATCTTAAATTCGTTAATTATATTTTAACATTCATTCTTGTGCGAGTCCATAGGCAAACAAAAAAATACATTAAAATCAATTTGTATCGATTTTAATGTATTAATGGCTCCCCAAGTTGGACTTGAACCAACGACCCTGCGGTTAACAGCCGCATGCTCTACCGACTGAGCTATTGAGGATTATATTGTAGTCGGACTTGAGAGCTTCTAACGCTTTCCTTCGTAAATCGAA
>CAYJIC010000062.1:0-11889 GCA_964370155.1 uncultured Oscillospiraceae bacterium | reverse complement strand
AGGGGCATGGGAAAATTTCGTATTAATGCGAGTTTATAGCAAATAAGTAATGTTGTTACTATAAAATAATCCCAACTATATGAAAATAGCGTTTCTAACGTAATTGACTTTGATATACATGTCATGCCTCAACATGGCTTAATGCCTTGGTTATATGTCAGGCTATCAAAGTAGTCGCCTCCTGTTTGCAAAAACATAAATGATAGCTAGCCACCATTAGCGGAGCATATTCTTCTGTCATTCTAATAACTTAAAAAATATCACAACAAATAGCTATTTTATCATCAAGTTAAACACTTTCAAAATATCTTCCTCGGTTAATGGAACAAACTGCCCCACTGTACCGCTCTTTGGATCTTTAACAACCATTTTCGCCATATAAGCGAAGTCTTCTTTTTTTGCACCCAAAGCCTCAGCGGTAACAGGAAGACCTAAAGACACAAAAAAGTCTTCAAGTGCTTTTATCCCTGCCAGCGCAACACGTTCAGGTTTGAAATAATCATTTTTGATGCCAAACACATTCACCGCAAATTTCACAAAACGTGCAACATCCTGCTTATATACAAATTTCATCCAAGCCGGAAACACTACTGCAAGCCCTGCGCCATGTATTACGTCATATAAACCACTAAGTTCATGCTCTATCATGTGCGACGCCCAATCGCCAACTCGGCCTGCGCTCATTAAATCATTATGTGCTAAAGTGCCTGCCCACATTATATCACACCATGCCTCATAATTTTCACGCTCTGCCATCACTATAGGCGCCTTACTTACCACTGTTGCCATAGTTGCCTCACACAGTGCGTCTGTATAATCAACATTTTGTGTCGGGGTAAAATAGCGTTCCATCAAGTGCGCCATGATATCGGCAAGGCCACAAGCCACTTGATAATCCGGCAATGTATAGCAAAGCTCGGGATTTAAAACAGCAAAAACCGGACGCATACACTCTGCACCCGTATCGCGTTTCAAGTTACCTTCGTCATTTGTCACCACGCTACCTGCACTGCCCTCACTACCTGCGGCCGGAATAGTTAAAATCACACCGACGGGCAGTGCCTCTTTTACCGGTTTTTTTATTTCACTGTCATAAAAATCCCACACATCTCCGTCATATAATGCGCCAATAGCGATGCCTTTGGCCGAGTCGATAACGCTACCACCACCGACAGCCAAAATGAAATCGATTTCATTTTCTTTACAAAGCACAACGCCTTCTCTAACTTTAGACACTCGTGGGTTTGGCTGTACCCCACCCAGCTCAAAAACTTCAATATCTTCATCCATCAAGCTTTTCTTGACACGGTCATATAACCCCGAGCGGCAAATACTGCCACTACCATAATGAAAAAGAACCTTTTTCTTTCCCAAACTCAAAATCATTTTACCTACATTGCACTCCTCTTTCGCACCAAACACGGTACGAGTAGGTATGGAAAATGAAAAGTTATCCATATATTCGTCCTTTCTTTTGCGCCCTTCACACAAATTCATCTGTCTTCGCATTTTTTAGATTCATCGCACTACTGCACTACTAACACACACTCGATACCGGCAGTTTGTCTATGCGTGAGTGGCTAATGTTTCACTTGGGCGTAAAAAAGCTTGTTCTACCACTTTTGCTGCGGCACCTATAAACGCCGGATCGCGTTGCAGTGATGCACCGCATATAGAAACTGATTGAAAAATTTCCTTATACAATCGCGGCTTCAATTCATTTTGTATATCCTCAACCATTTGTGGAAACAAACTGGGCAACTCATCGCCTAAAATGATTCCCTTCGGATTGTATAAATGAATAACATTGACCAGCCCTATGGATAAGTAGCGAACCATTTGCATATAAACTTCCATCACAAACGGATCTTTATTTTTGTAAGCTTTAGCTATATCTTTGATGGTGCAGTCAGCCTTTAGCTCTGTTTTTACGCCCTGCAACACACCTTGCTTTACCATATTACACAGTTCTAACACAGAACAATATTTTTCCAAGCAACCCACACTGCCACATTCACAGGGTGGTCCGTCAAAATTAATGCACATATGTCCGATTTCGCCCGCTGTGCCTATTGCTCCATGTATAATCTTACCATCGATTATCAAACCTGCACCGATACCTTGCCCCGCTGCAATGTAAATATAATTGCCGCGTTGCATACTATTGTCACCATACCACCACTCTGCCAATGCACCTGCATTGGCGTCGTGTTCTACACAAATAGATAAATTAAACTCCGCTTCCAATCGCTTGCGCACACTAATTTCCTTCCACTCATCACCACCACCGGTCATAAATATTATACGATCGTCAGATTTAATAAGTGGTCCGGGTAATGCTAAACCTATTCCTAAAATAGGCGCTGTACTTTCTTTTATCAGCTCACGCAATGCATCAATAAGCCCCGATATAATATCAGACATTGTCTTCATTTTTATATCACGTACAATTACATTTTCTTCTTCACCGTTTAGTCGAAACCGGCCAACCATATACCCTGTGCGAGTAATTCGAACGGCAATAACTTTGTACATTTCATCGTTTAGCTTAATGCCTATAGATCTACGCCCTTTATTGCCCACCATGTTACCTGTCTCTATAACCAATCCGCTTGATATTAATGTGTTGATAATATTAGTCATTGTAGACTGACGCAATCCTGTGTGTTTTGCCAAGTCCGCACGCGAACACACACCCATTTTAATCATCAACTTAATGATTATAGACAAGTTCATTTCTTTTACATCTTCAAGATTTTTTGCTGCATTTTTTATATTTGCCACACTATTACCCACTTTCTGTAGCAATTAAATCTATAGAATAACATTGTAGCAAATTTTTTTGATGCAGGCAACAAAAAAACAAGCATTATATCCCATTTACGGAATATTATTACCAGCAGCATGATACAAACGATACCACTGTTCACGAGTCAACACCACATCACCTGCCGTGGCAAAGTCCGCAATTCGTTCAATGTTTGTTGTGCCTACAATCGCTTGCATATTGGCAGGATGACGCAAAATCCATGCTATTGCCGCAGCGGAAGGCGAGATATTATGTTCTTCACCTACTGTCTTCAGCATATTACACAAGTTTTCATATTTTGGATTATTAAAAATCACACCTTCAATCATTCCATGCTGAAATGGCGACCACGCTTGAATAGTCATGTTATTAACGCGTGAATATTCCAATATACTATCATCATGGTCTACAGATTCACTAAATTTAGTATTAACACTAAACCCCGAATCTACCATTCCAGTATGTGCAACACCAAATTGAAGTTGGTTTGTTAACAGCGGTTGTTTTACAGCTGTTTTCAGCAGTTCGATTTGCATTGGTTTTTGATTGCTGACACCAAAGTTTTTAACCTTTCCCTGGCTTTGCAAAATATCAAAAGCTTCGGCAACTTCTTGTGGTTCTACAAGCGCGTCCGGTCTATGAAGCATAAGTAAATCCAAAGTGTCTATATTCAAGCGTTTCAGCGAGCCCTCAACTGCTTCTATAATATGTTTTTTCGAGAAATCAAAGTAGTATAAATCACCTACCAAAATACCACATTTACTTTGAATCATCATACGCTCACGCAAAGCCGGATTTCTTGCCAACACTTCACCAAACAGGCTTTCGCAAGCTCCACCACCGTAACAATCGGCATGATCAAAGCATGTGATGCCGGCATCAAGCGCAGTTTGGATAAGTTTTTCAAGTTCATTAACGGTCAATTTATCTATGCGCATGCAGCCCATTACAAGCGCCGATGTTTTTAATGTACCAATTTCAACTTGTTTCATATTTATCACCTTTTACATAATTCCTTTACGAAGCAGTATATTTGCGGCTAAAGTCGGCTCTGTTGTAGCAATAAGCCAAGATGCCTTTCGTGAACGTTCAAAAAAGTCTGCCGGCTTTACCATTTCCACGCCGTTCTTAAGTTTTCCGCCTTCTTCACCGTCTGTAATAATCTGTTTAAATGTTTCCCATATAGGTTGTGCCGGGCCATCCCAGTCCACTAATGCTACAGGTTGTGCCACTTGGTCGTCCAGTGGAAATATTTCCAAAACAGCTTTTAAAATTTCGCACACATGGTGTCCATCCATACGAATTACATTTTTATTTAATGTGTTAACGGGCATGTTTCCGTCGCAGATAACAATTTCTTCTCCGTGGCCCATAGCCATAAGTGCATGAATAAGATCCGGCCCAATAATGGGATCAATGTGTTTTAGCATAATGTTCTCCTCCGTTTTTATAAAATAATGTTTCATTAGCTTTATATATTTCTTGAAAAGTATGTAATTTTTCACGATAGAATCTGTGATTTTCCATATTTGGCTGTGTATAAGTTTCCATAAGCTGTACTGTCTCACCGCAAGCTTCTTGCAAATCTTTATAAATTCCCACGCCTACACCTGCCGCCAATGCTGCACCACAACAGGCTTGTTCCTTAACTTTTGTCTTATAAATCGGACGCCCAAACATGTCTGCTTGGATTTGCAACCAAAGTGCATCGGAAGCACCTCCACCTGAAGCGACAATTTTTTCAGGCACCGCTCCAAACTGTTCCATCAGCTGTAAACAATCACTAAGCGCAAACACCACGCCTTCCATTACACTGCGTGCAAAATGTGCTTTGCCATGGTTTAGTCCCATACCAAAAAACACAGCCCGACAATTCGGATTCATGTGTGGGGTACGTTCTCCCGCTAAATACGGTAAAAATATCAAGTCTTCCGCACCGGCAGGTGCTTGTGCTGCCAAGTCTCCTATTTCCTTAAAGCTGTAGTCACTTAAAAAGTTATTTTGTAACCATTTTAAGCACACACCACCATTTAAGCTGGCTGCTACTGCACTCCACATACCTTCTATAGTGTAGCAATATGACTGTATTCGTCCGTTCGGGTCTGATATAGCTTCTTCGGTAGGCATGAATATTTGTGATGCAGTTCCTATATTGGAAGCGGCAATTCCGGGTGAAACTATCCCATTTCCTATAGACTGCATAAACAGATCTCCGCCACCGTAAACTACCGGTGTGCCTGCTTTCAATCCACACTCTTTAGAGGCATATTCAGTCACCTCACCTGCAATTTCACACGAGCCATATGTTTCGGGAAACAGCGTTTCATCGATGTCTAAACTTTTCAAAAGAGGAACCGCCCACCTTTTTGCTACTATGTCAAAACCTAAAGAAGCCGATGCATCGGAATGATCTGTTGCCAATTCTCCACATAAACGATATCTAATATAGTCTTTAGGCAAAAGAACCGTAGCAATGTTTTCATAACAAGCTTTTTCATGTTTTTTCACCCAGTACAAAGACGGTAGCAAAAAACCACCTGCGGGAACATTGTGCGTGTAATCGGTAAATGCACCTTTAACCAAGGCCTGCATCTCGTCCAGTTCTTCCGTTGCTCGCTGATCTGCCCAAATAATAGCACTGCGCACCGGCTCTCCTCGACGATTTAACGCAACCAGTCCATGCATCTGTCCCGACAATCCAATGCTTTTGATTGTTTCGGGAGATGTAGAGGTTTCACTCAACACGCGACGAATAGATTTTACTGTATGCTCCCACCACATGTAAGGGTCTTGCTCTGCACGATTTTGTGCAGGTATATTAATATCATAATTTTCTGCTGCCACACCAATAGTATGACCGGCAGTGTCTATTAACATTGCCTTGACACTGGAGGTTCCCAGATCAATTCCCAACAAATAGCTCATAGCCCCACCATTTCCAAATTAATAGATTATAGTGCAGTTTGCATAAGTTCAATCTCCACACCATTTGGATCACGTACCAACATGCATGTTGCATTCAATTTTTCCACCCATGTGGGCTTTAACACAATATCTGCTTTGTATGATTTCAATCTGACATAAAAGCTTTGAATATCTTCTACTTCTAAAGCCATATGCCTATAGATACCTGTACAGGTGGCGGAATGCTCCGCCACCTTTTCAGGCTCATCATACACAATCAATTCCAGTCGACAAGGCTTACCCAAATCATAGTATATAAGTTTATGATCGTCCATATCTATATGGCCCGCCGACTTAAGTCCAAGTGCTTTTTCATAAAAGTTCTTGCTTTGCACAAGATTTATAACATTAATCGTAATATGATTTATATACATATAACTTAATCGTAAAGCAAAATGCTAATATCTTCGTCGTTTATGTTTTCAGCATTATACCATTTTGCGCCGGTATCTATATCAGCGGGTGTTCCACCTTCGGCAATGTCGGCAACCATTTGCACAGCTTGATATCCCATGTTGTATGGATCCTGTGTTACCGAGCCAAAGAATGCACCGGTGCTTACAGCAGCTTTTTGGCCTGCACCTGCATCAAAGCCAACAACTATAAGATCTTTGTACTTACCACTTTCACGATCTAAGTCTGTACCGTCTGCAGTTGCACCCAATAGTCCATCTACAGCACCTTGGTTGGCCGCAAACACAGCCACCATTTCATTTGTCAGCATCTGTGTGGCAGCAGTTTGAATATCAGCTTGTGTAGTTGAGGGAGGTACGGTAATGGCTAATGTGATTTTTGCAGGATTTTCAGATTCCATGTTCCACAAAGTCTGGCCACTCACTTCAACAGCGCCTTCCATTTCAGGCAAAGTTTGCAAAAGCTCTGTCATTTTTTCTACAAAGCCATTTACACGTAGTACAATTGAGCCCGAGGTAGAGTCTTGTGCCAATATTCCCACAACAGTAGGATTCTCTTCGGTTCCTTCACTCATGCGTTCTTGGAAGGTAGGATCTGCAAAAAGTTGCTCTGCAACAAAAGCGCCTGCAGCGGTGTTATCGGTAGCCGAAGTTGCCACAACAGCACCTGATTCGTCATCGGGAACACCTGAGTCAAAGCCGATAACGGGAATGCCCATATCTTTAGCTTTGCTTAGTGCATCAAATGCCGAAGCAGTGTCAATAGCCGCCAACAAAATAGCATCGGGCTCTTGGTTTACAGCCGAAGCAATTTGCTCAACTTGCTGGGTGATATTACTTTCATTATCCGGTCCCATGGTTACTATTTCATAACCAAGCTCTGCACCTGCATCTTGTGCTCCTTTAAAAGCAGCTTGATAGAACATGTTTTGATAAGATTTAGAAATCATAATAATTTCTTTAAGATCTTCTTCGGCCGCAGCTTCGCTACCTGCGGGTGCTTGTCCACTTGCGGATACAGTAGAATCCGCCGGAGTTTCGGTCTCTTGGGCGCAACCGGCAAATGCTGCCACCACTAATAGAACGGTCAAAATCATTGCAATTGTCTTTTTCATTTCATAATCTCCTTTTTTTAATTATCTTTTAACATTAGCCGCACGTTTCATGCGAATAATGTCTAAAAGCACTGCCAATATTACTACTACACCGATAAAGAACTGTTGCCATTGTACCGGCAAACTCATAGCCATTAGGCCGTTTCTGAGAACATTTATTACCAATACGCCTATCATTGTACCCACTAATGAGCCTATGCCTCCGGAAAGTGATGTGCCGCCTATAACGCAAGAAGCAATAGCATACATTTCTAGACCATTTCCTGTTTGAGGTGTAATAGCACTGTAAGTCGCCGCATAAATCACACCTGCCAAACCCGAAAATAAACCCGATACCGTATAAATTAAAATTTTCCAGTTTCCCGGGTTGACACCGGATAAACGTAAAGACTCTTCATTACAACCTATGGCAAATGTATAACGTCCTAATTTTGTATGATTAAGGACAATGTATGCCAACGCGGCAAATCCCAGTAACCATAATGCACCCATCGGAAAACCATCTTCAGTTTTAAAGAAAAGAATTTTGAACCAACCATCAGGATCAATAATGCTTGGATAGCGCATAGTTTGAACCTGAGCTACTACCGAACAAAGTCCTAACGACATAAATTGGGTGCCTAACGTTGCAATAAAAGGAGGTAGCCCCAGTTTACCGACCATTAATCCGTTGCACACTCCAAAGAAAAGGCCAACCAACACTACTAATATCAAACTCATGCCTATGGACCAGCCCCACACATTATAGGCCACACCGCCCACCAGTGCAGATCCCACCGTTACAGCGCCTATAGATAGATCAATGCCTCCCGTAATAATAACAAAGGAAACGCCCAACGCCATAAATCCTGTGTAGTATGAAGAGTCAAATATACTTACCAGGGTAGATGCTGTGAAAAAATTCCTGCCAAAAATACCAAAAAATATGTAAAGTACAATAAGCGCCGAAACGGCAATTACCTTTTGCAGGCCCGGGCCCACCAGATACGCTTTCAATCGTTGCATCGTGGTTTGATTATTCATATAGCTTCCCCTCTCGTATCTTGCTTTGTAGCAAGCCGCATAATTTTTTCTTGTGTGGCTTCACTTATATCCATAATACCCGTAAGCTCGCCCTCACACATTACCGCAACTCGATCGCTCATGCGTAAAATTTCCGGCAATTCAGACGATATCATAATAATAGATTTGCCCATTTTTACTAAGCTGTTCATCAAATCATAAATTTCTGCTTTCGCACCCACATCAATCCCCCTTGTGGGTTCATCAAAAATCAAAATATCACTATCTATCATCAGCCATTTTGCGATAACTACTTTTTGTTGGTTGCCACCCGAGAGAAACTTAATCAATTGTTGATTGTTTGGTGTTTTAACTCGCATAGTCTCTACAAGTTTATCAGCTTCATCTTTACAAGCTTTCTTTTGTATAAACCCATTTTTCACCACTTTGTCCAGTGAGCCGATAATAATATTATTTTCTACAGACATGCCTAAAATAACACCATATCGCTTGCGATCCTCGGAAAGATACCCTATGCCATGTTTTACAGCATCATTAGGTGTACGCACAACAACCGGCTTTCCCTGAACCTCCATTTTCCCCGACCATTTGGGATCAGCCCCAAAAATCAAGCGCATAACTTCACTGCGTCCTGCGCCAACCAAGCCTGAAAACCCTAATATTTCACCTTTTTTAAGTTGGAAAGACACATCATGCACAACCGGTGAAGAGAAGTTTTTCACATCAAGCACAACCGGCGCATCTTTTTGCACATTGTTAACAGTCTTTCTCTCTTGTGTCACATTACGCCCTACCATCATTTTAATGATCTGTGCCGTATCACATTCAGCCATTTCCATCGTGCCGATATATTCACCGTCACGTAAAACCGTAATTCTATCTGCAATTTGCTTAAGTTCATCCATACGATGAGAAATGAAAATAATACCAAGACCCTTATCTTTTAAGTCACGCACTTTTTCAAACAAATCTGTTGCTTCTTTCTCCGACAGTGCAGCTGTAGGCTCATCTAAGATAAGAATTTTTGTACCTTCATAAGACATAGCACGTGCAATTTCAACCATCTGTAACTTCCCCACAGTCAAGTTGTTCACGATATCTGTAGGCTTAATATCGATGTTTAGACGATCAAAAAGCTCCTGAGTCTTTTGATTAAGCAATTTATCATTAACCATGAAATTTTTAGATTCACGCCCAATAAAAATATTTTGCGCCACGGTTAAATAGCTTAACAAATTCAGTTCTTGGTGCACAATAGATATACCACTTTCTTGCGCTTCTCTGATATTAGAAAAGTGTACATCTTTCCCCTCTAGTTTTATTTGACCTAAATAATCCGTTTGGATACCGGTCAAAACTTTCATCAATGTTGACTTTCCTGCACCGTTTTCACCAACTAGTGCGTGGACCTCACCCGCTTTGAGTGAAAAATCACATTGCTTTAGAGCGCGCACGCCCGGAAACAGCACATCTATGCCTTCCATACGCACAAGATCATCTTTAGCCATGTCCATGCATTCACCTTCCCATAAACTTAATATCATTATATTACATCATTAGTATTAATATTTCAATAGTATTTATTCATAAAATGTAGTAATGAATACTGTGCATTTCGCTCAGTCCTTATATTTTGCGAACTTTTATTTATTAGATTTTGATATAAAACAATCAACTATATTCAAATCAAAGTTCATCTCATTACATACGCCGATGGTTTTTATTATGATAATGAAAAATTGCAAAATCAAATGCAAACATACTTTACACCTAAACTATATCGTTATCGTTGCAACAAAAAAATTCCACTGACAAAAGTCAGTGGAATTTGGCGTAAATAACCATAAGGGGCATAGAAAAAACGCACGCACAAAAAAGACACCGAGCTTTACTCGATGTCAATTGGGTGCAGCTTCAAGCTGCTGGTCTGAGTAACCATAAGGGGCATGGAAAAACCTCGTATTAAAGCAGGTTTTATAGCTGATAGGTAATGTTGTACAGATCAATATATCAAGTTAAAAGATAAACTAATTATATTTAAGATATTTCACAAAATAACCGATGTGTATTTACAATATTTTCTTACATTGCGAATGATAACTGCATTTTAAATCCATTTTCCATTGCTATTTTGTATTAGTTTATAATATCTTTACTAACTTTATAACTAGTGCAACTTTTATGGTAATTCTAGTTTGAAATTCATCCCAAGATCCTGCCCCAGCAAAGTAAGGGTATACGCAAATTGTACAAATGGTATTTACTTGCGTATTACTTGCAAATGTCGTCTTGCTAACACTATTGCTCTTGTTCTACTCGCTTTTTGAGCATACTTCCACCTATTACTGCAGGGATAAACATCACGATTAGAATTTGCATAGTAAATTGTAATCCCAGCTGTGCAGTCAACAGCTGGTATACACTAGGCACAAAGACAGAAATCATGCTCCCAAAAGCGTTCATAAGGGCTATGCCTGCACTCGCAATATATGGAGTTATATTGGGCAATCGCATTATATGGGTGATACAAAACGAATTGATAAACGTATAGCTCATGCCACAAAAGCTAATGCATAGCATTAAACCAATATAATTTTGTAAATTTGTCATACCGAAAAAAACACATGCCATTAAGGTGAGCGCAACTATCACAACGCTCCGTATACGTGTGGTGCGAGAAGCAATCCATCCACCTAGTAATCCTCCTAACATGCCGGAGATAGACATTGCTCCGGTCAAACTACCTGCTGTCGTCAAGTCAAAACTTAGCACTTCATGCAAGTAATTTGGGTAGTATGAATTCACACTGACATATACGGGAAAAATAAATGTAATGGTCAAGATACAGGTTCGAATCATACGATAGTTTAAAGCTTTGCGTAAGTTATTACTACGCTTTTGGTCAGATTTTGCCGTAGTGTTATTTGGTAAGTGTTTTCCCCAAAAATAAAACAATAAGCAGATAATCAAAGCTACAACTCCCCAAACTCCTGCCAACAATTTCCATGAATCAAGTATATTATAAAAAGGGGCAATGAATTGAAAACTGAGGGCAATTGTCAAGGCTGTAATACAAGCGTTAAAGCCATTAGCTATCCCTATTTTCCGCATAGGAAAGACATCTTAATGCCCTACTAATTATATCGCAAAAATACGTTGATTCCCCCCACTCCGACACAAAGTATTTTTTTACAGTCAACCATATTTTGAGCTACTTCATCAATTAGCTCTTCATCGATAAGCTCAATTGATTGTATGATATTTTTGGGAAGTTTACTCAACAATTTGTTTTCAACAGTTATTAATTTTTTAGGATTTGTTTCATCGTCAAGGGATAACTTCAATTCAGAAAATCCACTATACCCTAATTTTTTAGCCGTTCTCATAACAGCGTTAGGTGCAATAAACAATTCAGCCGAAATTTGTCTAATTGACACCGAATTCAAGTTTTGCCTGTTTTCACGCATATAATGTACAATACTATCGTCTGTATCATTTAATGTAAATTCTAATTCATAAACTCTTTCTTCAAAGTTCATACTAATTTCCTGCCTCTCCAAAAAAA
>CAYJIC010000061.1:0-12053 GCA_964370155.1 uncultured Oscillospiraceae bacterium | reverse complement strand
TATCAGCCATGAATTTCTCCTTTATTTATACGGAGGATAACCTCCATTTTCTACTGTTTTTAAAAGCTAGTTTTATTCTTCACTCAGCTTTTTCTTGCGAACCTCAACAAAACTCCTTAATTCATCTTCAGACATTTCCTCAGAACTCGATTTTTTCAGTTGTTTGTGTAATATCTCGTCTAAAAACCTATGCACATCTTTTCTACCAAATCCGTTTTCATGGTTCAGCGCTAATATCTTTCCAAGCAGTGACATTGTCCGCTCATCCAGTTCCAACGACAAAGCTGCCAAGTCTATATAATCACGTGATTGCCATTTTTGCAATAGCAAATCATAAGTTTGTCTCATTTCAGATGCCAAAAAATTTTCAGAAGTTATTTTCTCCGACACAATAGGCATATAATCGTTTGGATGCTTTAGCAAAGCCGCTATCAACTGCTGCTCGGCAAACACCACCCCAAGCACTTCGCCACCGCCTACACCATATGGTACATCTATGCCCGCCGCTATACTCTCTTGTGCCAAGCGCTTATCGCGCCTTCGGTTAAATTGCTTTTGCCTTTGTTTTTTCACTATCTCCAGCTGAGAAATCACCGCATTTTTTGCCACGCCGGTATCTTCCGCCACCCTACCTGCATAAATGTCTTGTTCTGCCGGCAAAGCCATATCCACTAAAACTTCCAGCGCTTGCTTTATATATGCGGCTCTACCGTCTTCTGTTGCAATATCGTGGCTATCTTTCGCCTTGCCAAGCGCATACTCAATGGTATTTGCGCTTTCGTTCAGTAGCTGGTCAAACTTATCGGCACCATGCATCTGAATAAACTCATCGGGATCTTTTGCTTTTTCAGCGTTCGGACCCATTACATCAGACAACGAAAGCACCTGGACCTTCAGGTCTGTTTTTTCCAATATGCCTATCGCACGAGCCGTTGCACGCTGACCCGCTTCATCACCATCATAGCATATAACCACTTTTTCTGCATAATCTGACAGTAGTTTCGCCTGTTCTTCGCCAATCGCAGTACCCAGTGTTGCCACCGCAGTGTCAAAACCCGCCTGATGCAAACTGATGGCGTCCATATATCCTTCGGCCAATATCATTCGCTTAGACGCGCTTTTTTTTGCAATGTTCAGTGCAAACAAATGCCTGCTTTTCTTGAACACCGGCGTGTCGCTACTGTTTAGGTATTTAGGGCCACGGCCATCCGCCATCATCCGACCGCCAAACGCCACTACTTCACCACGCAAAGTTATTATAGGAAAAATAACCCTGTCACGAAACGCATCATACACTCCGCCTTTTTGTCCTCGTTTACACAGGCCTGCCGCCAGTAACTCGTCTTCTGTAAAGCCCAGTTTTTTCAAATGGTTGCGCATCCCGTCAAAGCTATCCGGCGCATACCCCAGCCCAAAACTGCGAATTGTTTTATCTGTAAGTTTTCTATGCCGCAAATATGCGCGAGCTGCCTTTCCTTCTTCGGCATTTAAACATTCTACATAAAATCGTGCCGCTTGTCTATTCGCTGCCAAAAGCCGAGACCTCAGCTTTGCCGCAGAATCATCCTCGTCCGGCAGCGGCATTCCCACACGCGCCGCCAGTTCTTTAACTGCTTCCACATAGTCAAGGTTGGATATACGCTTCATGAACGTGATGGCATCTCCACCCGCACCGCAACCAAAACAGTAAAAACTGGAAGTATCCGGGTACACATAAAACGATGGTGTTTTTTCGTTGTGAAACGGACACACACCTTTTTCCATTCGGCCCGATCGGCGTAGCTGCACATAACCACGTATAAGCTCTGTGATATCGGTGCGGCGCGACAACTCTGCCAAATATTCTTGCGAAATTGCCATCTCCACACCCCTTCATCAGTTTTTAATCATCATATTATAACGTCCAGCTTTTTGGTACAAAAAGTTCCTCAAACATCTTAACGGCAAAGTTATCCGTCATACCGCTAATATAGTCCGTTACCGCTCTATCGGCCCCTTCATTTTCAACAATCACCCTATAAAAAGGAGGCAATTTCCCGGGATTATTTTTATACTGCATATAAAGCTCACTCATCAGTTTTTCTACTTTGTCTTCTTCAGACTTCGCCACAGGGTCCACATAAACTGTGGCAAACATAAACTTGTGCAGGGCCAAATATGCCTCATACACATCCGGCGCCATTGCCACATCATCGTCTTTAGTGTTTTCCACCACCGAGACAATCAACGTCGTTATCCGCTTTGACTTACTATCACCCAAAATATCCACAATATCTTTTGGCAAGTCCTCATCACAAAGCACCTGCGCTCTTTTAGCGTCTTCAATATCATGATTGATATATGCAATTCTATCGGCAAACCGAACAAGTTTTCCTTCCGGCGTACTCGGCCACTCTTTACCGGTGTGCCTGCCTATTCCTTCCCTTACTTTTTCTGTCAAGTTCAGGCCTTTGTGGTCTTTTTCAAGGCATTCCACCACCCGTACACTCTGCTCATTGTGTGAAAAGCCTTGTGGATTCAGCACATTCAGCGCTCGTTCTCCTGCATGACCAAACGGTGTGTGGCCAAGATCATGCCCCAGCGCTATCGCCTCGGTCAAGTCTTCGTTAAATCGCAAGGCTCTTGCCATGGTTCTGGCAATCTGGCTAACCTCCAACGTATGCGTGAGGCGGGTGCGGAAATGATCTCCTTCTGGCGACAAAAATACCTGGGTTTTTTGTTTCAGCCGACGAAAAGATTTCGAGTGAATAATGCGGTCTCTGTCCCTTTGAAACGGAGTGCGCAAAGGACAATCTTCTTCCTCCCTTGCGCGACTACCTGCATCTTGGGCGAGACTTGCATAGGCAGATAATTGCTTTTTCTCAAGCTCCATTGTTCTTTCCCTAACACTCACCCAATCACCTCTTTTTGTTTATCTAATACCTCGCGAATGCACTCTATCCATGTTCCGATACTGCACTGCTTCCAATATGTGCGTCGTGTCTATCACTTCTTTTTCGTCCAAATCGGCAATTGTACGAGAAACTCTAAGTACTTTATCATATCCACGTGCCGAAAGGTCCATGCGTTCAAACGCGGTTTTCATCACTGCTTTTGCACCATCGGCAAGTGGACAATTCTCACGCAGTTCATCTCCTTTTAACGTACTGTTTGGCAAAAAGTTCTCTTTTTGGGTTCGCTCCATCTGAAACTTCCTAGCTTTTTCGATACGCGCCCTCATATCCGCACTACTCTCGCCTTTTGCGTCACTACTGATATCATCATACTCCACAGAGGAAACTTCCACATGTAAGTCTATACGATCAAGCAGCGGTCCGCTGATTTTATGTAGATACTTCTCTATTGCAGGCAATGTACAACCGCATTCACGCTTTGGATGGCCCAAATATCCACACGGACACGGGTTCATCGCCGCCGCCAGCATAAACCGGCTTGGATAAGTTATGCTACCTGCCGCTCTGCTTATTACCACTATCCCGTCTTCCATAGGCTGACGTAACACTTCTATCGCATCTCGTTTAAATTCCGGTAGTTCGTCTAAAAACAACACTCCGTTATGCGCCAGGCTTATTTCTCCCGGCTTTGGCACACCACTTCCTCCACCCGAAAGCCCAGCCGCACTTATGCTGTGATGAGGAGAGCGAAACGGTCTTTTTACAGAAAGCATGCCCTCTCTGCCATTTTTTTCCATCTGCCCCGCCACAGAGTAAATAGCCCCTGTCTGCAGTGCTTCTTCATGCGTCATCGGTGGTAAAATCCCGGGCAGTCGCTTTGCCAGCATACTTTTCCCTGTGCCCGGTGGACCCACAAACAATATATTGTGCATGCCTGCTACTGCTATTTCAACGCAACGCCTGGCCTCTAGCTGTCCTTTCACATCGGCATAATCAAAAACATCACCGTCATTTTGATGATGTTTCAGCTTAGATAACGATGTCGGTTCTATCAGCTTTTTTCCGCTCAAATGATCTATCAGCTGAGGCACATTGTCCAAAGGATATACTTTTAAGTTTATACCCACGTCGGCCTCAGATGCATTCTGCCTTGGCAAGAACAGATGCCTAATCCCGTTTGCCTCGCAGGCAAGCGCCATGGGCAACACTCCTCGCAAAGCCCGTATCTCTCCGTTTAGGCTAAGTGCCCCGATAAACGCCGCATCTTCAGGCAAAAAGCCTATTTGTTCACCTGCCGCCAAAACGCCTAAAAGAACAGGTAAATCATACACTGCTCCGGTTTTTTTAATATCCACCGGCGCTAAATTCACTGTTATTCGACTGGGTGGAAATGTATAGTCTATGTTTTTTAGTGCGCTTCGCACACGATCTGCCGATTCTTTTACCGCACTATCAGGAAGACCCACAATAGCAAACTGAGGTAGGCCACCCGATATATCCACTTCTGTCTCCACCAAGAATCCATCCATGCCCAATACGCCCAGGCTGTTCACCTTTGCAAACATGTGATTCCCACCCAACTTTTTATAATCTTTTTTATTATACTATTTTTTCTTTGTCTAGTAAAGTTTTACGCTGAAAATCTTTTATAGTTTTTGCACATACATACAAAAAATGTATTATTTTATATATTCGCCATATCACATCTTGCATATAATTCCAATTCGGTGTATGATTGCTTTGTTCATACTCTTAGCGATATTAGGATGACACTAAACTATGCCACATAAAAAACGTGTATTACACCTTACCCCACCGCAGGCTATAATGCTGAGTTTTGCCACAATGATTTTTATCGGTACCATATTATTGAGTTTACCGATATCTAGCAAAAGTGGCGAGAGCGTGGGTTTTTTAAACGCTTTATTCACCGCCACTTCAGCCAACTGTGTGACAGGCCTTGTGGTGGTAAACACTCTGGAACACTGGTCTGTATTTGGCAAACTGATAATACTTGCACTGATACAGCTGGGTGCACTGGGATTTATCACTATAATGACATTTAGCATGCTGGTGTTAAAGCGACGTGTTTCTTTGCGCAACCGCATCATTATTCAGTCTGCCTTCAACCAAAACAGTGTTGGAGGTATGGTTAAATTTGTAAAACAAGTCATATATATAACTGTATGGGTAGAGTTTATTGGCGCCATTTTATTGGCTATTGCTTTTTACGCCACCGGAACAATGACTGCTTTGGAATCTGTCGTTAATGGAATATTTCATTCTATTTCTGCTTTTTGCAATGCAGGTTTCGATATTTTGGGCACAGATAGCCTTATGCCCTACCAGGACAACCTCGCCATAAATATCATCATCATGGCTTTGATTATCATCGGTGGTTTGGGTTTCACTGTTTGGGGCGAGCTGATTTTCCCTGCCGAAAAGTACAAAAAGCGTTCTTTTCGATATCGTATAAGACATCTTTCTTTACACAGCAAAATTGCTATACTGGTCACATTTATATTGCTGCTTATTGGCTTTTTATTCTTTTTGATTATAGAATGGTCAAATCCAGATACGCTGGGTCCCATGTCTATACCCAACAAAATACTTTCAGCAATGTTTCAGTCTGTCACCTTGCGTACTGCAGGATTCAATACCATTTCTCAAGATGGCCTGACCGACTTTTCCACCCTTGTTTCCAGTGTGTTTATGTTCATAGGCGGTTCACCTGCCGGCACAGCTGGTGGTTCAAAAACAGTCACTTTAGGCGTGGTTGCCATTGCTATGATTTCAGTCTTGCGTGGTAAGAACCACATTGTTGCTTTTGGCCGCACTTTGCCAAACGAAATGCTACAAAAAGCGCTTACAGTTATTTCCACCATGCTTATCGTTGTGTTCACGGCCGTATTTCTTTTGCACTTCACCGAACAAAACAACCCATACTACCGCAGTATTTTAGACTTAGTGTTTGAGGCCTCTTCCGCTGCCGGCACTGTTGGCGTTACCACAGGCATCACGCCATATTTATCGTCACTGGGTAAAGTCATCATCACATTCTGTATGTTTGTAGGGCGTTTGTCTCCTGCTGCCGCCGCGATAGCTCTTAGCATGAAAACACGTGCAACTATTAATAATATTTTCTATCCCGAAGAACCCATCATCATTGGCTAAAGAAAGGACTTTTTAAATGGCAGAAAAACGATGTGATCTACAGTTTGCCGTACTTGGCCTTGGCCGGTTTGGCATGAGTATTGTGAAAACTCTAGCAGAATACGATGCTAATATTTTAGCTTGTGATAAAAACATGGCGCGCTTACACGAGGCCACCGACTATGCCACACATGTGGTTCAACTGGACGTGACCGACGAGGACGCTATGGATAAACTGGGCCTCGGCAACTTCGATGTGGTAGTATTGGCTATGGGTGAGGATTTCGAGTCCACCGTCATGGCCAGCATGAAGGTAAAAGAACTGGGCTCTGCGAAAATATTGGCTAAAGCTGTTGGCGAGCGTCAAAAGAAGATTTTGGAAAGCATCGGCGTAGATCAAGTTGTGTTACCCGAAATTGAAATGGGTGCTAAAATCGCACGTCAGCTTGCTCAAAACAACATTTTAGATATGTTGGAAAACGCGAACCACGCCATTACCGAGATGCATCCTATGGAAGAGTGGACGCATAAAACAGTAAGCGAGGCAAATATCCGCCAAACTCACGGCTACAACATTTTGGCTGTTATCCGTGGCAAGCATACCATCATGCCCGTATCGGCTGATTTAGTTCTTTTACCTGATGACTTACTTATTACGTTGAGTTAAATCATATATATAATCATAAAAAACCTCTTTATGCGGCTGTACTTAGCCATATATAAGAGGTTTTTAATTTGTGATTTGAAATATTAAAAGTTTAATTTATTTATTGCCTATATCTTTGTATTACCCGCAAAACTTTTCATATCTAACGCTTGCTTTAATATGGCTTCATCTTCTGTTTTATGTACTATCACTTCCAAAATATCCCACCACTCTTCGCTATTTTCGCCATTTTTAAGCACCACTTGTAAATGAGCCATCGCTTTTTCATATTGCGCGCAATGCAAAGCACATTCCGCCAATCGAATATGTGTTGCCGATCCGGCATCCGCCACTATGAAATCACTGCCATCTTCTAATACCTCTCTGTACAATCCGTTGTCCATATAATAGGCCGACTGCACCAAAAAGCACTTTTCTTCAAACCCTTTACAGGATTTCAGCAGTTTGTTCGCAGTTTCTCTTCCCTTGGCGAATGCAATAGCTTCATAACTACTCACAACAACTCCAAAAGAAATAAACGCCGTCGAATCATTATTGAAAAACAACTCAAGCACTGACGCATATTCACCCAGCTCATCGTTATATTTTAGCAGCCATTCATGGTTTTCTGCACATAATATAGCAAGATACATTGTGTATTGCACTAAGTTTTTGTCTGTGGTATCCTTTGCCGCCAGCGCCATTTGCAACGCTTCCTCATATTTTCCAAGCACTATCAATAGATACCAAAAATCACCTTTTGTAGCCACTTCTTCGTCCAGTTCTCTTTTCATCCAATAAGCATATATATCGGTAAAACCTTCACACTTGCCGTGTCTTATCAGCGCTTCACGCAAACCTCTCTTATCCGCTCCTACCACTCTTTCTAAAAAAACAACGGTGTCTTCCAGTGGCAATCCTCGCATACAATTATATAATAGTTTGATAACTTTTTTACGATATATTGTCACTTCTTGCGAAAGCGCTTTTGTAGCATAATCGAATGTCAGCTCTTTGTCCCCTCTTCGCCACGCTGCGATGGCCCCTGCCTCATACAAATCTATCAGCCCACGAAAATAATCGCCCATTTCGGCTGTTTTGCCTTTACGAATTTCTTCTGCATTTTGCACCACATTTGGTAACTCCTGCAATAATTCATCTTCGTTTTTATCAAAATGCAGCTTATAATACAGCGGTAGTATATAAGATATTGGATCATTTTCATAAGCTTTCTGCCCATTTACCACTATCACGTCCCATACTTTTTTCCTGTCTACATTTTCTTCTTTTGCCAGTACAATACCGTCAAGCAGTAGCGTTTTACCTATGTCCGGCATTAGTTGCATTATATTTTTTGTTTCATTTGAATTATCTAATAGCCATAACAAGCTACTAAATGCTTTTTTTCTTTCTACAAAAAACAACTCTCGCACTAAATATACGTGGTATAAAGCTTTTTCTCTTTCTTGCACTGTATCTTCAACTGCATGCTCCAAAAGATTTATATTTCGCAATCGTTTTTGAGTACTTACAGCTTGACTATATCCGTCATGATTTATATTCCACTGTGGCAAAACAGCGCACATCACGCAGTTTTTATTTGTCGGGTAAATCCTCTCGTGTATATTCCCCTTATATGTGACGGCATTTTTACGAAACACACGGACACTCTCGCCCACTGAAATCACCGAGCCTAATCCCGGGTCTACATCTGTACGACGCATTTTCAGTGCAAACACACCGCTATCAAAAAAGTTCTTGATAAGTAATTCTTTATCTTCAGCTTTCAATGCCGGCTCAAACCATTCATCGGCATCCAAAAAAATCACTATATCTCCGCTCGTTTGCAACAAAGCATAGTTACGCGCTGCAGCAAAGTCTTTATTCCATTCAAACTGTTTCACCGTTGCTCCGGCTTTTGCGCTTTCTTCTTTTGTAGCGTCTGTACTGCCGGTGTCCACCACCACCAGTTCATCAACAACAGCTTTCACACTGTTTATGCTGCGTGTAATGCATGATGCCTCGTTTTTCGCAATCCATACCGCCGATACTTTCATAAATTCCTCCAAATATCATCACGTCATACGTCAATTTTCACACTTATATTTTTATTATATGCTACCATAATCTTTTTCGCAATGACTAGCTACTCATATATTGACAAACCCATACTAAAATAGTAGTATTACTTTAAAGTCGTTGTGCTTAAAATTGCGTTTAATTTAATCAAAAAACAAAATACAGGAGTATTTTTATGGGCCACATATACGATACAATAATAGTCGGTGCAGGTCCTGCAGGTCTTTCGGCCGGTCTTTACGCCGGCCGAGCAAACTTAGATACTTTAATTATTGAAAAGCTACTGCCCGGCGGTCAAATCGCTCTCACAAGCGATATCGAAAACTATCCCGGCGGTATTGAAGAAGAAACAGGCACGTCTTTAGTGCAGCGCATGACAAAGCAATGTGACTCTTTTGGCGCAAAACGTGTGTCTGACACCATCATTGATATGGATCTTTCAGGCGATGTGAAACTTTTGAAAAGCGCCAAAAACGAGTACATGGCAAAAACTATTATTTTCACTCCGGGCGCTACTCTGCGCCCAATCGGTTGTCCCGGTGAAAAAGAGTTTATCGGTAAGGGTGTTTCCTATTGTGCCACGTGCGATGCTAATTTTTATCGTAACATGGACGTATATGTGATTGGTGGTGGCGACAGCGCCCTCGATGAAGCACTTTATCTTACAAAATTTGCACAAAATGTCACTATTGTACATCGCAGAGACAGCTTGCGTGCGGCAAAATCTATCCAAGACAAGGTTTTTGCCAATCCAAAAATCAATATACGTTGGAACAGCGTTGTCACAGAGCTGAAGGGCGATGAATTACTAAACGGCATTGTTTTCAAAGACACTAAAACAGGCGATTTGGAAGAAATACATGCACCTGAAAAAGATGGTACATTCGGTGTCTTTGTATTTATCGGATTTTTGCCTCATACACAGTTTTTGGAAAATCACATTGATCTTGAAAACGGTTATATTCTCACAAACGAAGACATGCACACTAATATACCCGGCGTTTTTGCCGCAGGTGATTGCCGTAAAAAAAGCCTACGCCAAGTTATCACGGCTGCCGCCGACGGTGCCATTGCAGCAGTCCAAGCAAGCCACTATATCGACAATCTGTAAATATATTATTTTTATTTTTTTAAAATTTTTCCAAAACCCCTTTACATATTCTGTTTCATGAAGTATAATAAATTGGTTCATAATACTAAGGATGTAGCCCATCCACTCGGATGCATATAGCTCTACAGTACCAAACGAGGAGGTGCGAATATGGCAGTACCAAAAAGAAAGCATAGTTCTGCTCGTCGGGACAAGCGTCGTTCCAATGTATGGAAACTTGAAGCTCCCACTTTGGTCACTTGTACACAATGTGGCAACTATAAAGTTCCGCATGTAGCCTGTGGCAATTGCGGTTTTTACAAAGGCAGAGCAGTCGTAAAGCAAAAAGAAGCCTAATCTATCCACTGTAGCGGTGTTTATTTAGGTGTTAGTTGTATGCCGGAGCCATCTCAAGCAGATGCTTCGCAGCAGGGTTGTCGCAAGTGACGGGCAAAATGCCACGACACTTTTGTGGCGACCTTTTTTGTTTGCCACACACTTTGCCTAATAACAGTTCATCATAGTTTATTCCATCTATTGAAAGGAGCTTATCATGCCTATCACAATTCACACTGTGTCATCGGACTCCCCTGCAGAAAAAGTAGGTATTCGTGGTGGCATGAAGCTTGTTTCTGTTAATGGAAACCTTATTTGTGACGGACTTGATTACGAGTTTTACACTGCCGGCTCAAAGCTTGATATAATATTGCAAGACGGCGATGCGCAAATGTCCGTCACTGTCTCAAAACCCGAATATCAACCACTTGGCTGTGTTTTTTCCAGTTACTTGGCCGACAATCACCGCCACTGTAAAAACGCTTGTATTTTTTGTTTTATCGACCAACTCCCTAAAGATATGCGCTCTTCTTTGTATTTCAAAGATGACGACGAACGCCTCGGCTTTTTATTTGGCAATTATGTCACCCTCACCAACCTAACAGATACTGAAATTGAACGTATAATATCGATGCGCTTTTCACCTGTCAATATAAGTGTACATACAGCCAATCCTAGCCTGCGTGTGGAAATGACAAAAAATCCGTCTGCCGGAAAGGCGTTATCTTATATACCAAAGCTTGCAAAAGCCGGTATACCTATGAACTTCCAGCTGGTGCTATGTCCAGGCATCAATGACGGCGATGAGCTGCGCAATAGTTTGCAGTGGCTTTCAGAATTTCATCCACACACCCAAAGCATTGCCGCTGTTCCTGTAGGCCTCAGCGCACACAGAAAAGGCCTGTACACCCTTGCAAGTTACACAAAGGAAAGCGCAAGTAGCCAGCTGGACATAATGCTTCAAATGGGTGATGAATTCATAGAAAAATTTGGATCACGCTTAATTTACCCGTCAGACGAGTGGTTTTTACTGGCCGAGCGAGAGATACCCACATCCAATTTTTACGATGGATATCCTCAACTTGAAAATGGTGTAGGAATGTGGCGCAGTTTTTGTGATGAGTTTTTAGATGAACTTAGCTATGCCACCCCGCCTAATGGCAAAGTTTGCGCCGATATAGCCACCAGTGTTCTCTCCGCCCCATTGATGCAGTATCTGGCCGATGTAGTAAACAAAACCATGCCCGATGTATATATCCGCGTCCACACTATAGTAAACGATTTTTTTGGTCACAGTATCACTGTCAGCGGACTTTTATGTGGCAAAGACATTATCGCTCAGTTAAACGGCAAACTATGTAGCCAAAATCTATTTTTACCACCAAATATTTTGCGAAGTGAGGGTGATTTGCTACTTGATGACAGCTCGCCTTCCGATATAGAGACGGCACTTGGTGTATGCGTACACATACCTCCTGACGGCGCATTTTCTTTATTACAAACACTGTTATCACTATAACCAATTAAACACATGGCAGTAAAGCCTCAAAAAGCGAAATGTCATTTTACAAAAATACCACATAAGCTTTTATTTTATGGTATACTAAAGTATGTAGCTATATTTTCGGTTTTTCTTATTAAATTTATGTGTAAAAGGAGATATTATTATGGCCAACTGTACTTCCTGCGGTAACCCTTTAGCCACCAATGCAGCTTTTTGCGGAAATTGTGGCACACCTATAAGTAACATTCCTACTCCACCGCCAATGGATTCTCCTCAAAATAATATGGCACCTCCTCCCATAAGCGCTCAGCAACAACCTATGCAGAACACCCCACAACAGCCACCGCAAGG
>CAYJIC010000060.1:0-12137 GCA_964370155.1 uncultured Oscillospiraceae bacterium | reverse complement strand
CCTGGGCACCAAACGCCATCAAGGTCATGCGCTCTTTGCTGGAAAAAAGCAAAGATGTAACCTTCGCCGAAAACAACGTAACAATAAAATCGGCCCTGTGCGATGCTTCTTCGTCGGCAATCTCTGCTTTGGCAGAAGAACTTTGTAAATAGTTGGCAAAAAAGCTTGACTTATATGAATTTATAGCTTATACTGCAAATAGTAATCATTATTATTATCACAAGGAGGGTATTGATGAAGACGTTAAAATACAGCCGCCAGCGCGAGTCTGTTAAAGCTTTTTTAGCCTCGTGCACCAACCACCCTACGGCCGATATGGTATATGAAAACATGCGCAAAGAGTTTCCAAACATCAGCCTGGGCACAGTATACAGAAACCTTAACTTGCTGGTAGAACTTGGCGAGGCTATAAAAATCACCACAAAGTCAGGTTCAGACCGCTTCGACGCCAGAATGACGCCCCATTATCACTTTATTTGCGACGATTGCGGCTCGGTGAAAGATTTGCTGATAGACCCGATAAAAGACTTGGAAACACACGCAGCAAACCATATAAATGAAGATGTGACCAACCACGAGATAAACTTTTTTGGTGTTTGTCACACTTGCAAGGCTCACTTTTAAATATCAAAACGGCATGGCTAGCTCAGCACTTGCCTTATCTTGCTCAAGTCATTGCAAAATGAAAACAAAGCACATTTTTTTGTATTTTAGCAACTTTGCACTTGACAAATCTTAATAAAATATTATAATAGTAATAGTTACTATTATTAAATTAAAAATTGAAAGGGGTACTTATTATGTCAATGATCGGAAAACAAGTTTCAGACTTTACAGTTCAGGCTTTCTTGGAGGGCGAGTTCAAAGAAGTTAGCAAGAAAGACATCATGGGTAAATGGAGCATTTTCTTCTTTTATCCTGCCGATTTCACCTTTGTTTGCCCCACAGAGCTTGAAGACCTAGCGAACAAATATGAAGACTTTAAAGGCGTTGGATGCGAGATTTACTCTGTTTCTTGCGACACACATTTTGTACACAAGGCATGGCACGACACTTCCGACACCATCAAGAAAATTCACTACCCAATGCTGGCAGACCCCACCGGTGCACTTGCCCGTGACTTCGACGTGATGATTGAAGCAGTAGGCCTTGCAGAGCGTGGCACATTTATTGTAAATCCCGAAGGCGAGATTGTTTCTTACGAAGTGCTTGCCGGCAACGTTGGCCGTAACGCAGACGAGCTTTTCCGCAGAGTACAGGCGTTACAGTTTGTTGCAAGCCACGGCGACGAAGTTTGCCCGGCTAAATGGACACCCGGCGCAGAGACCTTAAAACCCAGCCTTGACTTGGTTGGCCAACTATAATTATATCTCCTTCATAACTATATTTACCAAAAAGCCCCCATCTGAAAACGATGGGGGTTTTTATTGATGCTAAAATTAACGCTTTATACTATCAAAACTTTAGGGCGACTTCATGTGTCGTGGCACGCCCTTGCACGTCTCGCTTGCCGTAGTCAAACAACACGGCACACTCTTTTTCTTCGGCTTTCTCATGCACACACGGCATCTTAAACGGAAACACCTCTATATGCAGCTGTTTCAAAAGCTGTTTTGCTTCTTTTCCTTCAAAACTCGGCAGATACTTTTTAATGTTCTCCTGATTTTGATAAAAATCAAGCACACGATTGCGATGCGGCCTGCTTCCGTCCACATTTATCCAGCTTGGCATACTGCGTGGTTTTTCATGCAGCGCCATGTCATACCGACACATCCACTCCATTTTTTCGCTCAGCATCCCTGTTTGCATCTTTGCAAACTCTCCCAAAAGCTGATACTGCCCCACTTTCGATAGCGGCCGTTGAAAATATCCGTTTTGCCTGTAAAACCGGGCCAACTTATCCCAAAAACTAAACAAATCATCGAACTTTTCTTGCATATACGCCACTGTATGCGTGAAGCGTCCGCTGTTGTAATAAAGCTCGGTCATACACTCCACATCTTTCAGCCGACACAACTGCTCGTACGAAATCCACTTGGTGCTCAGCACTTCAAACGGTGCTTTTTCACGATACACCAGCTGATATTCCTTGGCTTTTTGTTCCATCTCGCTACCGGCAAGCACCTTCAAAAATCCCAGCTGTAGCTGGTGTGGGTTTTGCTGTGCCACTTCGTTGAACGAGCGCACAAACGCGTCATAATCCTCATGCGGCAGGCCTGCTATCAGGTCCAAATGCAGATGAATGTTTTTATTTTCTTTCAGCCGCCTCACGTTTTCAAACAGCTTTTTTTGGTCTTTAGGCCGATGAATTTCCTCTATAGTCTCCTCGTTTGTGCTCTGCACACCTATCTCAAACTGAAACAGTCCTTTGCGCACGTTTGCAAGAAAAGAAAGGCTTTCTTCGCCCAGCGCATGCCCCATCATTTCAAAGTGAAATCCCGTCTCGCCGTTGTCATTTTCGGCCAAAAACTTCCATATGTCCAGCGCACGCTTTTCGTCGCAATTAAACGTCCTGTCCACAAACTTCACCATGTGCACCTTGGCATTCAAAAACCGCGTCAGTTCGTCTTTAACCTTGTCAAAGCTCTTGTATCTCACAGCTTCGTTTGCGCCCGACAAGCAATAGCTACACTTGTAGGGACACCCACGCATACTTTCGTAGTATATCGTCCTATGTTTCACATCGCAAAGGTCATCATACGCAAACGGCAAGCCCTCTATGTCCGGCAAAATAGGCGACGTATCACACTTTATTTCACTTCCATTGCGCCAATATCCCGGCACTTTATCCGTGTTTTCGCTGTTTTGTACCGCCTTTATGTAGTGCAGTATATTTTCTTCGCCTTCGCCTTTCATCACGCCGTCAAAAAATGCATGTGCACGTAAAAAATCGACAGGGTGTGCGTCTGCCTGTGGCCCGCCTGCCACCAGCTTTGCCGACGGTTTCACTGCGCGCAGATCACGCCCCAGCTCACACATCATGTCAACATTCCAGATATAGCACGAAAAAAAGTACACGTCACCATTTTCTGCATACAGGCTACGCAGTACCTCTTCGCTTTTATGATTTATAGTGTATTCCAGCAGCTTCACGTCTATGCCATCCACAGCTTTTGCCACTGCGGCCAGACTGCGCGCGGCAAGATTTGTATGCATATATTGTGCACCAAGCGCCAAAAATACCAGTTTCATTTTTCCACCTTTTATCGCGTATACAGATAAAAAAAACAGCACTTCGCCAGTGCCGCAAAACCTACACACGTATTTATACTATCACATCATACCAAATATGCAGAAATATCCTGTAGAAACTCTTCTTCCGCAGCTGCATCGTCTGCATGCATTTGCAGTGTAATCACATTTGCCAAGTTCAAGCTAAAAATCCCAAGAATACTCTTCGCGTCCACAACGTACTCATCCGCTTTCAATTCTATGTTGAACGAAGCCTTCGTCGCCGCCGACACAAACAACTTCACATCGTCAATACTGTTCATTTTTATTTTCTTTTCAGTCACTATAGACCACCTCCTGTTATAATTATTAAAAAATCATATATTCAAAATAGATGAGTTTTACTTCCTATTATATAATAATACCAATTATTTCAAAAAAATCAAGGATGTTTTCACATTGTAATATAATAAATTTAATTTTTTGTACAAATTATATAATTGCACAGTGCTTACTTGATGCTTTATAATTATATCATACTAATTGCTTTTATATTTCTCATTACATGCGATTAGCAAAAAAAAGAAGGACTATTGAATATGAAGCAAGTCATAAAGCGCGCTGTTTTTCCTTTTATGATTTTCATGTTTTTATTCGCTTTTGTTTTGTTTTTTATACTTTTCGGCTGGCTGGGCTTGTTTGCCGGCATGTTCTCTGTGTTTTGTTTGGCTTGTCTGTTCAGTTTTGTCATGCTCCATTTTAGCCTTTGGCGGCCAAAAGGCGCCTATACCCGTCCTCGGTTCCACACACGTTTGTTCCGCAAAAAAATAAACGCCATGAAAGACTTTGTCCTGCAAAAAAGAAAGCTTATTTCTCATTTAAGCTCTGAGGATATATTCATCACATCAAAAGACGGCCTGCGCCTACACGGCATTTATCTACCCGCAAAAAACAAAGACGAAAAGCGCTGTGTCATTTTGGCCCACGGCTACAGCTGGCAGGCTCTGCAAATGACTGAATACGCCTTGTGGTGGCAGGAAAGATATGGTGTGAACGTCTTAATGCCCGACGCACGTGCCCACGGCGAAAGCGACGGCAGATACATCGGCATGGGCTGGCCGGAACGCTTTGACATACACCAGTGGTGCGAGTGGCTGATATCCCGGCATGGGCCAGACTGCAGCATCGCCCTACACGGCATTTCCATGGGTGGTGCCACGTGTGTGCTTGCCGCCGGCGAGAATCCTCCTCCACAGGTGAAACTTTTAATAGAAGACTGCTGTTTCAGCAACGCATATGAAGAGCTCGCCTTTCAGCTTTCAAACGATTTCGGCCTGCCCGGCTTTCCTTTTTTGCCTTTGGCAGATATTTTTTGCAATATCTGTGCAGGATATCGCCTATCAGACGTCCAAGTAGACAAAAAAGCTGAAAACATCCACATCCCCACTGTTATAATCCACGGCCTAAACGATACTTTTGTTCCTCCACACATGGCCAAATGCATATACGACGCTGTTGCATGCTCTGAAAAAAAGCTGATTTTTGTCCGTGACGCCGAGCACATCGAAGCTTTCTGGAAAGACACCGACGGCGACGTCAAGTCCGCTATTGAGGAATACATACTACAATACTTATCATCATAGGTTTTTCATGTTTTTTTTTATGTTTTTTTATTATATATTTTCTTGACATATTTATGTGATATAGTTATTATAATAACGATGTATTTATAGTCATTTTCCACATATTTCTTGCATTCATATATTCGATATCAAAATTTTAGGAGGCATATCTGTATGAAGAACTTGAAAGTAAGCCTAAAACTGGCAATTTCCTTTGGCTTAGTCCTTGCGATTTTCGTCTTGGCCATCTTTTTCTCAGTCATCAGTTTAAATGGTATCCGAGGCGAACTTAACGCATACTACGAAGGCCCTTACGTCACCCGAGCGCTTTCTATAGAGGCTCTCAGCCTTTTTGAAGAACAACAAAAAGGCATGCTTCAGGCCATAGCTTATCCCGACATAGCTGACAAAGAGATGGCTTTTGCCGATATTATGGCTACCGACACCGACATATTAGAGCATCTAACGGCCATCCAGGCAGGCGTGGCAAGCTCAGAAGAAGCCACTGCACTGGCTAACGAGCTGATGGATATATACGCTGTCGTATCCACCCACTCCGAAACTGTTGGCAATTTAGCTTTTGCCGGCCAAACAGATGAAGCCCTCACTTATCTTGCCGAAAACAGCACCCCGCTGTGGGAAGAAGCCGAGGCAAAGTCTGACGAGCTGATAGCGATTTTGGGCAACCGTAGCACCGAGCTTGTCGAATCCACCGACCTTTCTGCTCAAAACACCGGCCTTTTGATGGTTATTTTAGGTGTTGTCAGCTTAGCTGTGGGCATTGTGCTGTGCATCCTCACTGTTAAAACCATAACCAAGCCTTTGCATGAAATCGAAGGCGTTGCCAAAGAAATAGTAAGTGGCAACATAGACGTTGAAATCACATACCAGTCCAAAGACGAGATCGGAAGCCTAGCCGATAGTATTCGCGCCCTTACCTATCGCATTTCTTCCATCATTGGCGACTTGAACGGTGGCCTTAAAGCACTTAGCGAGGGCGACTTCACTGCCGAGTCTCAGCTGTCTCTTGACGATTATCCCGGCGGGTTCCTTGCCCTTCGTCAAAACATGGAAGCCACCATCCTGAAACTGTCCGACACCATCCACAGTATCAGCAATGTTTCTGATCAAGTGGCTACAGGCTCCGAGCAAGTGGCAAACGGATCACAGTCTTTGGCCCAGGGCTCTACCGAGCAGGCCTCCAGCATCGAGGAACTTTCCGCCACTATTGCCGAGGTTGCCGACAAGGTAAGCACCAATTCTGTTTTGTCAAACTCCACCTCGGATTCCATCAAAGACACCGGCACAAGAATCCAAGAGTGCAACACACAAATGGAGCAGCTTAATGCAGCAATGGGCGAGATCAAAACATCTTCACAAGACATCAGCAAAATTATTAAAACCATTGATGATATCGCTTTCCAAACAAACATTCTTGCTTTGAACGCCGCCGTAGAGGCCGCACGTGCAGGCACCGCAGGTAAAGGCTTTGCCGTGGTTGCCGAAGAGGTTCGCAACCTTGCCAGCAAGTCTGCCGAGGCCGCCAGCAACACCAACGTACTGATTGGAAACTCTATCCAGTCTGTAAACAACGGCACTGCCCTGGCAGAAGAAACTGCCCAGTCTTTGGCCACCATCGTGGAAAACACCGAGACTATTGTAGACTCCATCATGCAGATTGCCACCGCCGCAGACGAGCAAACCGAAGCTCTGAACCAAATCAGTGACGGTATCGGTCAAATCTCCGGTGTAGTTCAGGCAAACTCTGCCACATCCGAGGAAAGCGCCGCCGTCAGCGAAGAGATGTCAGGCCAAGCCGGCATCTTGAAAGGCCTTGTTGGTCAGTTCAAGCTGCGTGGCGTATCAAGACCTATCGCCATCGAGGCTGCATCGCACACTCCGTATGTTGACAACAACTTTGCAGAGCCTGCCGCTCCCATCATGCAGTCTGAGCCTTCTATTCCGGTTCCATCCATTCCTGTTGCAAACCCCAACGAAATTATTTTCTGATAAACAATCTCACTAAACCGCACCCTTTTACCTCGGTAAAGGGGTGCATTTAAATATAAGCACATGTTCATGTTAGAAAGGTATCTTTAAAATGAAAATAAAAAATCAATATACGTGCGCTTTACTTTTATCAATGGATTTGCTTGGCGGCAAGTGGAAAATGCGCATATTATGGCACATTTTACACGGCGACAACAGATTTTCACTACTGCAAAAAGGCATTCATGACATCACACACAAAATGTTGGTAACCCAGCTGAAAGAACTAGAGCAAAGCAAAATACTAATACGAACTGTTGTGTGTGAAAAGCCATTAAACGTGGTATATTCTTTATCCACCGAATACACCGGCCTCATTCCTCTTGTCGAAGGTTTCTGCAACTTTTCCAAAGAATATGCCACCAAAAACGATATATCCCTTGAAGATATATAGGTACAAAAAAGTACGTTATTGCTTAGTTTAGTGTGTCTGATATAATTAAGATATACCAAAAAGGAGGCAATAACTATGAATTATCCAAGAGCATTTTCTCATATTGGCTTGTCCGTGCCAAACTTAGAGCAAGCAGTGCAGTTTTACAGTGACGTAATGGGGTGGTATGTTGTAATGCATCCCTCCACCATTAAAGAGGAAAACACTTCCGCCATCGGAATCATGTGCGAGGAGGTATTTGGCCAAGGCCATGGCGACTTCAAAATCGCCCACATGGTCACTTCTAATGCAATCGGAATAGAGCTGTTCGAGTTTTCAGATAACGATAAGCAAAGACAGCCATTCCAGTTTAAAAACACAGGACTTTTCCATTTTTCTGTGCAGGATCCCGACATTGAAGGCCTGATAGAAAAAATCGTTGCACACGGCGGCAAACAGCGTATGCCCATTAAGGAATACTATCCAAATGAAAAACCCTACAAAATGTGCTATGTTGAAGACCCTTTTGGAATTGTTTTCGAGATTTACACACACAGCTATGAAGTGACATATTCTAAAGGTGCTTATTAAAACACCTTCATACCACAAAACAAAAAGCTCCCACCCTAACTAAAGGGCAGGAGCTTTTTTTATGCTATTTTTTACTCGTACTCAACTACGTCCACAAGATGCTCCAGTAGTTTTGCTTGTTCTTCCATGCCTTTCACGCTTTGGCTGGCGGCCACAATCGGTATCCATTTTTCCACGTATTGGCGTGCAGTATCGCTTTTACTGCAGAACAGTTTCATATACTTTTCGCCCAGATCTTTTTTGCCTTCAAGATAGAAAAGCAGATATGTTCTTGCCACGTCGGCCGAGGCGTTGCCCTGTGTCACGTGCGACCAGTCGATAACATGATAGTCGCCGTTTGCATCAATAATGATATTTTCAGGGTTAAAGTCACCGTGGCAGATCTTTTTATGCCTTGGCATAGACTCAAGGCGCATCATCAGCTCATAACGTATGGTGGCATCAAACGCCGTTTGCGAGATTTTCATAGCCATCTTATCAATCAGCTTGTTCAGCAATGGCTCACTTTTTGCGTGTATAGACATCTGTATATCCACAAACAACGACAGATACTCATCCATCTTATCGGGGTTTTTCTCCATCAAAGCGGCCAGTGTTTCGCCTTCGATAAACTTGCTGACAATAGCCCATTTACCGTCGATTTTCTTCACTTCCACAAGATGCGGAACTTTAATGCCTGCTTCAATAACCCTTGCTTGGTTCAGAGACTCGTTCAAAATAGCCGAAGTTTTAAAGCTTTCATCAAACATTTTAATGATATTATCGCCGTCACGATAGATGGTTTTATTCTTACGTTTTGCAATGATATCCATTATTTAGCCTCCTTTTTTCCATGGTATACACGAATATACATCTCACGCATTTCGCTCATCAGCGGGTAGCGTGGGTTTGCGCCGGTGCACTGGTCGTCAAACGCTTGCTCTACCATCTCGTCCAGACGATCCATAAAGTCTTTTTCATCTATGCCGTAGTCTTTGATGCACGGTTTGATATCCAGTTTTGCTTTCAGTTTTTCAATTTCGTCAATCAGCTTTTGGCAAAGTTCTTTGTCGTCTTTACCTCTCAGGCCGATAAAGGATGCAAGCTCGGCATATCTTTCGGTCGCATGCGGATATTTATACTGCGAGAACGCACCCATTTTTGTGGGGCAATCGCTCATGTTAAACTTAATAACCTCGCAAATCAAAAGCGCATTTGCTATGCCGTGAGGCAGGTGATGGAAAGCGCCCAGCTTGTGAGCCATGGAGTGGCATATTCCAAGGAACGCGTTTGCAAACGCCATGCCTGCCAGTGCTGACGCATCCGCCATTTTCTCACGTGCCAATGGGTCGGCTGCACCGTTCGCGTATGCCGAGGGCAAGTTCGCAAACACCAGCTTTGTAGCTTTCAGGGCAAACCCATCGGTGTATTCACTGGCTAGCATGGAAGCGTATGCTTCAAGGGAGTGTGTCAAAACGTCTATACCGGAGGCCGCCGTCAGCGATTTCGGCATGTGCATCATAAGATCGGCGTCCACGATAGCCATGGAGGGAAGCAGCTCGTAGTCGGCCAAGGGATATTTCACGCCGGTAGTCTCGTCGGTGATAACGGCAAACGGTGTTGCCTCACTACCTGTGCCTGCAGTGGTGGGAATAGCCACAAAGTTAGCCTTCGCGCCAAGTTTCGGGAAGCCATGGATACGTTTTCTGATATCCATAAAGCGCATGGCAAGATCATAAAAGTCAGCGTCGGGATGCTCATACAGCGTCCACATGATTTTCGCGGCGTCCATGGCGCTACCGCCACCGAAAGCTATGATGCAGTCAGGCTCAAAGCTCCGCATAGCGCTTGCGCCTTTTTTTGCACAATCCAATGTGGGGTCAGGCTCTACTTCATAGAAGGTTGTGTGCGTGATATCCATGCCGTCCAGCAGCTCTTCCACCACTTTAGAGTTGCCGTTTTTATAAAGGAACTCGTCTGTAACAATGAACACACGTTTTTTATCATACACATCTTTCAGCTCTTGCATAGCAATGGCCAAAGAGCCTCTTTTAAAGTATACTTTTTCCGGGGTACGCAACCACAACATGTTTTCTCTCCTCTCGGCAACGGTTTTTGTGTTGATAAGATGTTTCACGCCAACATTTTCCGAAACGGAGTTGCCGCCGTAAGATCCACATCCAAGCGTCAAGGAAGGTGCCAATGCAAAGTTGTAAAGATCGCCTATACCGCCGTGAGCCGCCGGTGTATTTATCACAATACGGCATGCTTTCATGGTATTTTCAAACGTTGTAAGGTCTTCTTTAGCTGTAGCTGTGTCGATAAACATAGACGCTGTGTGTCCGTATCCACCGTCTTTTACCAGCGTGTCTGCTTTTTCCACAGCTTCTTCAAACTTCGTGTATTTATACATTGCCAACACCGGCGAAAGCTTCTCGTGTGCAAACTCTTCCGAGATATCAACGCTGGTAACTTCACCAATCAGTATCTTGGTTTTTTCAGGCACATCCACGCCGGCAAGCTTTGCAATGGTATATGCTGTTTGTCCCACGATTTTTGCGTTCAGCGCGCCGTTGATGATGATAGTCTTGCGCACTTTTTCTATTTCTTTGGGCTTTAGGATATAGCATCCGTTTTTGACAAACTCGTCTTTCACTTCAGCGTATATGCTCTTGTCCACAATCACAGACTGCTCGCTGGCACATATCATGCCATTATCAAATGTTTTGGAAATGATAACCGATGACACAGCCATTTTCACGTCGCATGTTTTATGGAACACTGCCGGCACGTTACCAGCGCCAACACCAATTGCCGGCTTGCCCGAAGAATAAGCACTGCGCACCATGCCGGGCCCACCTGTGGCCAAAATCATGTCGGTGCCTTTCATCACTTCGTTTGTCAGCTCCAGCGACGGCGAGTCAATCCAGCCGATGATTTCTTCTGGTGCGCCTGCTTTCACTGCCGCATCAAGCACAGTTTTTGCGGCTGCAATGGTACAGTTTTTTGCTCTGGGATGTGGGCTAAATATAATTCCGTTACGTGTTTTCAGGGCTATCAACGCCTTAAAAATGGCTGTAGATGTAGGGTTAGTTGTTGGAATAACTGCTGCAATCACGCCGATAGGCTCTGCAATCACCCGTATGCCAAACGCGTCGTCACGAGATATCACCCCGCACGTTTTTGTTTCTTTATACTTATTATATATATACTCTGCGGCATAGTGATTTTTTATCACCTTGTCTTCCACCACGCCCATGCCTGTTTCCGCCACGGCCATTTTTGCAAGCGGAATCCGTTGGGTGTTTGCCGCTGTTGCCGCCGCTTTAAAGATTTCGTCCACTTTCTCCTGCGAATAGGTAGAAAAAAGCTCCTGAGCTTTTCTCACTGCGGCAATTTTTGCTGTCAAATCTTCCACTGTTTCAACTTTACGCACTTTTACTTCATCCATACTATACCTCTTCCTTTCCATCGTTCGTATCCTTGTGTTATACACACATTTTCTTCTATTTCATCCGGTAAAAAGCTGTCAAACTTTAATCGTTAAAAATTTAACATATATGCTTTATAGAACTATGCCACACTTTCAAGTATTTGTCAATACTTCTTTGTGAAATTTTTGTCATAATATTTCTTCTTGTGAATCTTTCACTTATTGTATGCCCTTTTCGTGTTCAAATTATGCATTTACACCATGAGAAATCCGCTCCTTTCGCTTTATAATAGCACCTTTCAAACCTAGTTATATTTATGTTATACTATTATAACATCAAAAAACCATCTATATAGTGCAATTCCACTAATAAAAAGTGAATAAATATTTAAAACGAGGTGTCCTAATGAGAACAGTTTTCTTTATTGCCTTATTTATTATCGTTCTTATTGTCATTATCTTTGTTGTTTTTTTCATCTTTAACGTGGCGAAAAAGCCGTCTACTGTTTCAGTTTCGCAAGCGGATATATCCGATAATGCCGCCGGCGAGTTTCGTGCTTTTTCTTTCAACAACTCGTACAAGAACGATATGGACGAAGGCCTTGGAGATAGCCGATACTACTATCTTTCTTCCAGCAAAGTTGTTTTGGAGCTTTGGGGATATGAAAGCGAGGATGTCATCGACAAAGAAACCAAAATAAGCCCTGAAGAATTTAAGCGGTTAACGCATGATATTTTAGACTGGGTTGAAAAATATAATATTTCAGGTTTGGCAAGTAGCGAGGCCGCCACCACGCCACAAGATGAAGAATTTGCCACAGATGTGCACTCGTCGTTTTCGATAACAATATATTATAGAAATGCCGATGATGTTATTTTAACTGCGTTTCCCGATGAATATAGTGAAATGCTGTCGGAT
>CAYJIC010000059.1:0-12146 GCA_964370155.1 uncultured Oscillospiraceae bacterium | reverse complement strand
GATTCCTTTTCTGCGGAAAAGCCACGGCGGTTGCAGCGTGCCACCGGCACCCTGCCAAGAGCCGCCTTTCGAATCCCGCCACCTTTAAAATTAAAAAATCTCCTACGACATTTGTCGCAGAAGATTTTTTGGCGGAGAAGGTGGGATTCGAACCCACGTGCCCGGTTAAGGACAAAACGATTTCGAATCGTTCTCGTTATGACCACTTCGATACTTCTCCGAATATTTTTAATCGATAATTCGATAAAAAATGACTATTTTGTTTTTGGACAGCTATGAGCAAAATGTGAGCGCATAATCACTTCTTCTCTTGGCAATCTCGGATTTAGGAGAGATGCTGGGAGAGATGTTGGCAAATATTAGACGTTTGAAATGTTAAAAAATATCAATGTATCGATATTTTTAGGTGGTGACCTGCTAAATTGAGAGATGTATTTCGAGTGTTGCACCTTCGACCTCTCGGACAACTCTCCATAATTTAAGTATAAAGGGTCTCACTTTTGGATAAATATGATATATACGTAATATAAATGTAGCATATGCAAAAATGAAACTCAATACGAATATTATCATAACATGATTATATGATAATGTAAATAATTTACGAAAAAAGCTTGGTAGTTTTATAAAAATATAACCCGTTCAGTATAGCTTTTGCCACACTGAACGGGTGAAAATCAAAAACTATTTACGAGGATTCTTAATAGCAGCCTGTGCAGCGGCTAGGCGTGCAATGGGTACACGGAAAGGTGAGCAAGAAACATAGTCAAGGCCAACGTTGTGGAAAAATTCTACCGAGGTAGGATCGCCACCATGTTCACCACAAACACCTAAGTGCAAGTGATCGTTACCTTTACGGCCAAGCTGTGCAGCCATCTCGACTAGTTTACCAACGCCTTTTGTATCCACATGGGCAAACGGATCACTTTCATATACCTTGTTTTCGTAGTAGAAATCAAGGAACTTGCCGGCATCGTCGCGAGAGAAACCGAATGTCATCTGGGTGAGATCGTTTGTGCCAAAGCTGAAGAAATCGGCTTCTTTTGCAATTTCGTCTGCAATAAAGGCGGCGCGTGGAATCTCTATCATGGTGCCAACTTCATACTTCATGTTACTGCCGGCAGCAGCAATAAGTGCATCGGCAGTTTCCACTACATATTTTTTGACGAACAAGAACTCTTTCACTTCGCCAACCAGCGGAATCATGATTTGCGGAACAATTGTGGTTCCTGTTTTCTTTTCAACGGCCAAAGCTGCCTTGATAACAGCAGTGGTTTGCATTTCTGCAATTTCAGGATATGCTACCGACAAGCGCACACCACGATGACCCATCATTGGGTTAAACTCGTGCAAAGAATCAATCACGTTGTGAAGATGCTCTACAGTGAGGCCAAGATCATCTGCGATTTCTTTGATGTCGGCTTCAGCGGTGGGCAAGAACTCGTGCAAAGGCGGGTCGAGATAACGGATAACCACAGGACGCTGACCCATTACCTCAAATATACCCTCGAAATCACCTTGCTGATACGGTAAAATTTTGTTCAGTGCTTTTTTGCGTGACTCTACATCACGTGCCACAATCATTTCACGCATAGCTTTGATGCGATCAGCCTCAAAGAACATATGCTCTGTGCGGCAAAGGCCGATACCTTGACTACCGAAATCAGAGCCTTGTTTTGCATCGCCGGGATTGTCTGCGTTGGCGTATACTTCCATTTGACGAGCATCGTCGGCCCATTTCATCAGCCTGTCGAAATCGCCACCGATGGAAGCTTCCACTGTGGGAACGGCTTCACCATAAACATTGCCGGAGCTACCGTCGAGTGATACGAAATCACCTTCTTTTTTGACAACATCGCCAATAGTGAATTCCTTTTTGTCATAATCCACAATCATGTCGCCTAGGCCGCATACACAGCAAGTGCCCATACCACGCGCCACAACAGCTGCGTGGCTGGTCATGCCGCCACGAGAGGTAAGTATACCTTGGGCCACGGCCATACCCTCGATGTCTTCGGGTGAAGTCTCAAGGCGTACTAAAATTACTTTTTTGCCTTCATTATGCCATGCTGCAGCATCTTCGGCCGAGAATACTATTTGGCCACAAGCGGCACCCGGTGAGGCGGCAAGGCCTTTTCCGATAACATTGGCGGCGTTTAAAGCGGCAGGATCGAACTGTGGATGAAGCAAGCTGTCAAGCTGTTTTGGTTCCACACGAAGCACAGCTTCTTTTTCGTCGATCATACCCTCGTCTACCAAATCAACCGCTACTTTAAGTGCGGCGGCGGCAGTACGTTTACCACTACGGGTTTGCAGCATATAAAGCTCGCCATCTTCAATGGTGAACTCCATGTCTTGCATATCTTTATAGTGAGCTTCCAAGTTGTTTGCAATAGTTTGGAACTTGTCGAACACTGCGGGCATTTGGTTTGCAAGCTCAGAGATAGGTAGCGGTGTACGGATACCTGCCACAACATCTTCGCCTTGGGCATTGATAAGATACTCGCCAAACAGTGCTTTTTCGCCTGTGGCAGGATTACGAGTAAATGCCACGCCTGTGCCGCTGTTGTCGCCGGAGTTGCCGAATACCATGCTTTGCACGTTTACGGCTGTGCCCCAGTCGTAAGGAATTTCGTTCATGCGACGGTATGCGTTTGCGCGGGGATTGTCCCAACTGCGGAACACGGCACGCACAGCTTCTATAAGTTGTTCTTTAGCATCTTTCGGGAATTCTTTACCTTGGTTTGCAAGGTAACGTGCTTTGAACTGTGATACCAGCTCTTTTAGGTCTTCGGCTGTAAGCTCGGTGTCAAGCGTTACGCCTTTTTTCTCTTTACATTCGTCGATCAGTTTTTCATACTCTGTTTTTGGTTGCTCCATAACAACGTCGCTGAACATCTGAATGAAACGACGATAGCTGTCGTATGCGAAACGTGGATTGCCTGTTTTTGCCGCAAGGCCTTCCACCACTTCGTCATTGAGACCAAGGTTCAAAATAGTGTCCATCATGCCGGGCATGGATGCACGCGAGCCTGAGCGAACAGAAACCAAGAGAGGGTTTTCTTTGTCGCCAAATTTCTTTCCGGTTATTTCTTCAAGCTTTGTGATGTTGGAGAAAATTTCATCTTTAATTACGTCGGCAATTTGCCTGCCATCATCATAGTAACGCGTACAAGCCTCGGTAGTAACTGTAAATCCCTGAGGAACAGGCAAGCCTGCATTGGTCATTTCGGCCAAGTTGGCACCTTTTCCACCCAGAAGGTTACGCATTTCTTTGTTACCTTCATTGAACAAATATACATATTTTACGCTCAAGTTGTATACCCCCGTTTCAATTTTTGTTGTGTATGTTTTAAAACAAAACATACACAAAAGGATGATTATATCTAATGACAAAATAAGTATACCAAAATCTAAAAAAATTTGCTATAGAAATATTGCAAATTTGTGATGAAAATAACAAGTGAAATATTTAGTATATATAAATATGTGAAAAATAATAGTTGCAACTACTTTTTTGTAAAAAATGTTTTCAGCTTTTGTTCTGCGTTTTGATACTGCGAAAGCAAGCGGAAAGTGATGGAATTTTTAATGTTTGAAATCTCTGATTCAAGCGAGAGGATTTTTGCATCGCAGTCATTATGGTTAGTGGCAGGCTCTTTCAAAACAGCGTATTTCAGGGCGTTATAGATATTGAGTTTAGCAAGATTCTTCGTGAAAATAGCAGGTGTGTGGGTAGCCGGGGGAATATTATTATAAATAACCATATACTCTGCACACATCTCATCAATTGTTTTCATATGAAGATCATGAACATTTTGAAGGACACGCGCGTATTCGTCAGGGTTGGCTGAAATATGGCGCAATGTGTGAAGCACTTCTTCGGAATTGGGCGAAGAAGATAAAATCCATCCGCAATCCATGGCGCGCGAGCGTTGACCTAAAGCACCAATGTCGGTGCACACAGTGGGGATAAAGCATGCTAAAGATTCAGATAAAGTGTATGAAAATGTTTCGGGGAATATGCTGAATAGTAAAACCAAGTCGATGCTATTTTCGGCAAAAATACGTGGTAAATCTGCGCGTTGATAAGAGCCTAAATGGTGGACGTTACTTTTATTCAGTTGTAGTATGTCCTCGTCGCCGACAAGGCCAATGGTATACCAGTCTATGTCGGGAGCATCGGAGCACATCAGCTCATAGGCGAGGCGGCTACCTTTTCTTTGAAATAAAGCACCTAAAAAAGCAACACGCAAAGGCGCATGTGGGTGCTCAAGCTTTGTGGGAATATCACATATGGGCAAGTTGACACCGTGTGGGATTACCTCGATTTTCTTTGCAACATCAGGAAAGAAATCGCCTATAACTTCAGGCACATAATCGGAGGGTGCAAATATTTTGTCACACAAAAGCAGAGCCGTCTGATGTTCTTTTCTCCAGCGATGAATATAGGCAGCTGAATTTTTTGTTTCGCTTCGATTGCGGATACATGTATCGCAATCAGGGATGTTATTTTTAAGTAAACAAAACACACCGGTGTAATCCACAAGATTGATAAAAGGGCAAATGATATAGTAATCATGTAAACTGGCAAAAAGCGGAAGTCCTCTGTCTTTAGCCAAGTAATAAATATCAAGGCTAAGATGCAACGTATGGTGCACATGGACAATGTCAACACCAAAACCATCCAGTACAGTAGCAAAAATATCGCTGAGTTCTTTAGTGAAAAATGTGGAATAGGTATCGTTTTGGGTGTATTTAAAGAAAAAGCAAAGCCTATCTTCGTTTGAATACACAGTCACACGGACAAAACCATTATCCATGCCGAGTTCTATTATATTGAAGGTTTCACTGTCTTTAAAATAAGTCAACAAGTCTTTTACATGCATTTGAGTGCCGCCAAGGTTATCTATAGCGTCTTCATGACAGGAACGACTAACTACCTGTAAAATCGTTTTCTTTTTGTTTTGCAAAATAGCGACAAGACGGATCATGTCCTGAGGTAAACACAAGGGATGGTGTGTGCCAAAAATGTCTGGGTTTGGTAATGAAACAAAAGAATGTTGTGGTGCACTACATGAAAAAGAAATGCTTTTTGTGCAGTGTATAACGGTATCTTCACATAAAACGTTTATATAGCCTATGTCTGATACCATTTGGCAAAAATCGCTGTTTTCACCGTATCCGCCACCAAAAGTATTGGCACAAAATCCGCCTACAGCATCAAAGGCATCGCGACGAATGTAAGTACAGACACCGAGAGTGTTTGGAATGGATGGATAAGCTTTAACAGCGGCTGATTCAGCGATTTGCGCATAGTCACAAATCTTGTCAGGCTCCATTATATTGAAACTGCTGTAAGGACATATCGTGGCGATGTTTTTGTTTGATAAAGCACAAGCCAAAAGCTTTTCCAGCCAGCTCTGTGTGAGGATGGTGTCAGCGTTTAAAATAACCACGTCGGTTTCTGTGTTTTGTATGGCGCGGTTCAAGACATGGGCAAAATCAAAAGACTCTTTTATATGCAAAGTTGTGGCATCACTTGGAAGAAATGAAAAATGTTGGGCGTATTTATCGGTATCACCTACAGCCATTAAAGTGTTAGCCTTTAAGTCGGTATGTTTTTGCAAGCTGGTGATACAAGCGCAAAATTCACTATATGGCCCTAAAACAGGGATGATAATAGTAACTGACATAATAAAAGCTCCTTTTGAAATTTGATTTCATAGCCTAGCTAGGCTTAGCTAGAAATATTATAACATAATTAATAAATCGGATGTTAATCAAAAGTGCTAGGTCTTAAAATTTTCAGGCTAGAGACGACATTGGTGACAAAATATGTTTTAAATTGAAAATTTTTTATAAAATCAAGCATTTCCCCTTGCAAAAATCATATAATAGAGTAGACTATAAATTAACAGAAGTATAAATATTAAAATGTGAATAATGAGGATATGGGGGAAAAGATGAACCTACACAGTAAGGACATCAAGATATTTTCCGGTAACTCAAACAAACCGCTGGCAAGTGCTATGGCGGATAGTTTGGGTGTTCCTATGGGTAAAAGTGAAGTAGGATTGTTTTCAGATGGTGAAATACAAGTAGAAATAATGGAAACAGTACGTGGAAGCGATGTTTTTGTAGTACAAAGCACATCTTCGCCGGTAAACCGAAACTTGATGGAATTGCTGATTATGATTGATGCGTTTAGGCGCGCGTCGGCCGGGCGAATTACGGCGGTTATCCCATATTATGGATATGCAAGACAAGACAGAAAAAGCAAGGCACGTGACCCTATTACGGCAAAGTTGGTAGCGGATTTAGTCAGTAGGGCAGGTGCAGATCGTGTGTTGACCATGGATTTGCATGCACCTCAAATCCAAGGTTTTTTTGATGTTCCGGTGGACCACATGGTGGGTATGCCGATTTTAGCGCCTTACTATGAGCGCAAAGTGCGTAGCGATCCCGACTATAAGAAAAAGCTGGTGGTGATGAGCCCAGATCTTGGTAGTGTGAACCGTGCACGTGCTTTTGCCGAGCGGCTGGATGTTCCGCTGACTATTGTGGACAAACGTCGTCCGAAACCTAACCAAAGTGAAGTAATGCATATTATCGGAGACATACAAGGCAAACACGTGCTGATAATAGATGACATGATAGATACAGCAGGCACATTGACAGGTGGCGCAGAGGCAGTGATGCAAAGAGGTGCAGAGAGTGTATCTTGCTGTGCCACACATGCAGTGTTGTCAGGACCGGCACTGGAACGCTTGGAAAAATCGTGCCTAAAACAAGTGGTGCTTTTGGATACCATTCATGTGCCACAGGAAAAGCGCCTGAAAAAAATGAAGTTTTTGTCGTGTGCATCCATCATGGCAGAGGCTATTGCACGGATTTACTCCGAAAAACCGGTTTCGACGCTGTTTGATTAGGCTGGGCTTATTTTGTGTGATACTGCAGAAAAAGCTGTTTAGAAAATAAGATAGAAAGAGTAATATATGTTTTTCAGACGTAAAAAATCAGGAATAGAATGGATAATTGCCGGGCTTGGAAATCCCGGAAAAAAATATGACGGCACAAGACACAACGTGGGATTTTGTGCCTTGGATTATTTGGCGGCAAAAGAAAATATAGCGGTGAAAAAATCGCGATTTCAGGCTCTTTGCGGCGAAGGTGTGGTTGACAGAAAGAAAGTGATATTGCTAAAACCGCAGACGTTCATGAATCTTTCAGGTACCAGTATAGTAAAAGCGGCAGATTATTATGATATTTCGCCACAAAACGTGATTGTGCTGTGTGACGATGTTACGTTGGAGCCCGGGATACTGCGTATTCGTACAGAGGGTAGCCACGGTGGTCACAACGGTTTGAAAAGTATCAATACATTTATTGGTACAGAATATATGCGCGTGCGTATAGGTGTGGGGAAAAAACCGCACCCTGACTATGACATGGCGGATTGGGTGCTGGGAAAACTAAGCGGCAATGACGAAAAAATGATAAAAGAACGATATGAAGATATTGTCGGTGCACTGGAGTGCTTGATGCAGGGTGAGCCACAGCAGGCAATGAGCAAGTATAACGGTGCCAAAAAGTAAATAGTTAACAATGTGAACTAAATAGTTAAACATATAAACTAAATAGCATTAAACAATGTTTTGATTATAAAATAGGTGTGTTACTGCAGACTTTGCGGTGGTGCGCCTTATTACTAATTTTAAGTAATTTAAGTAACGGGATATAACATATAAAAAGATAGGGATAATATGTTTACAAAAGCTATTAAAAAAACACCTGAATACAAAAGGCTGCTGGCCGCAGTGGAGAAAAACCAAGGCGGGGTAGCCTTGTTTGGAATGCCGCCTGTAGCAAGGGCGGCGGTGCTTTGTGCGTTGTGTGAAGATACAGGTAGGCAGGCGCTGGTGGTGAGTGCAGGCGAGGCTGAGGCCACCAGATTTGCAGCAGATGTTGAAACGCTGGGACAAAGCAGTGCTATTTTTCCACCAAGAGATTTTGTGATGCATAATGTAGAGGGGCGCAGCCGTGAATACGAGTACAGACGTCTTGACACGCTGGGCAAACTGGTGGGTGGCAGGGCAGATGTGGTGACGGCAAGCATAGAAGCGGTTTTGCAGCATACTATTCCAAAAACAGAGTTTGTGTCAGGTACAATGACGCTGAAACCGAGCATGTCACTGCCTCAAAATAAGCTGATGGATACACTTTTCGCAGCTGGGTATGCACGGCGCAGCCAGGTGGAAGGGCCGGGACAGTTTGCGGTGCGTGGAGATATCGTAGATATATATGCTCCGGATATGGAACTTCCGGCAAGGCTGGAATATTGGGGAGATGAGATTGAAAGTATTCATAGTTTTGATTTGATCAGCCAGCGCAGGGAACAAATATTAAAAAAAGTATATCTTTCTCCGGCGCGCGAAGTGATTTTTGGTAGGCCGAAAGAAGCGGCAGAGATGTTGCGCCAAAAGCTGGCACAGCAAAAAGGTGAGGCAAAAAAGCAACTGCAAGAAGTGATGAAGGAAGATTTAGAGGCGCTGGATGCCGACGTGATGCCGCAAGGAATGGACAGATATATAGCGCTTAGATATGAAGTGGCGGGTAATATTTTAGAATATTTCCAAAATCCTATTGTGATGATAGAAGAGTTGAGCGCTGTGAAAGAAGAAGCTGAAAGCGCGATGTTTCGTGCGAAAGAAGAACAGGTGCCGTTGTTAGAAGAAGGAATTTTGTCGGGGTTACTTATAGATTTTTACGACGAATTGCCGATGTTTTTTCACAAAATTCAAAAAACATCTACAATATATGCAGAAAACTTTGCCCGCAGTATGCCGGAAGTGAAGATAGGCGAAACAGTAAATATGACGGCACATGCGTTGCCGCCATGGCCGGGAAGTATTTCGGCCTTGCTTGAAGAAGTGCGTCCGATGACACACCAGAAGTATTTTGTGGTGGTGCTGACGGGTACAAAGCGTGCTGCCACGGCGCTGGCGCGTGATTTGGAAGCAGAAGGCGTGCGTGCTGCAGTGTCGAAAGATGCAAGCGAGCATACGCCGGTACCCGGTATGGTGATGGTATCGGCCGGGCATACATCGGCAGGCTGGGAATATCCAGATGCGAAATTTGCCATGTTTACTTCACGCAAGCAAGATGTTTTAATGAACAAAACAAAAAAGAAAAAACACAAAGGGCTAGCTAGTTTATCAGACATAAAACCCGGAGATTTTGTGGTGCATCAGCGGCATGGTATAGGCAAATATGTGGGGATAGAACGCCTTGATTTACACGGTGTAGTGAAAGATTATCTGGAAGTTAGCTATGATAAGTCTGATACGCTGTATGTTCCGGTAACCCAGCTGGATATGCTGAGCAGATATACCGCACCGGGCGATAATGAGCGAATAAAGTTGTCAAAACTGGGCGGTGAGCAGTGGATCAAAACAAAAGCACGTGTGAAAAAAGCTACCGAAGAAATGGCGAAAGATTTGATAGAGCTATATGCTAAGCGCAGGCAAGCCAAGGGGTACGCTTTTCCACAAGATGGTGACTGGCAACGTGATTTTGAGACAAGGTTTGAGTATGACGAGACGGATGATCAGCTATTTACCGCATCAGAAATCAAAAAAGATATGGAAAGAGAAAGCCCGATGGACAGGCTTTTGGCCGGAGATGTGGGTGTGGGCAAAACCGAGGTGGCATTGCGCGCAGCGTTCAAGTGCGTGATGGGCGGCAAACAATGTGCCATATTGGTACCAACTACTATTTTGGCGTGGCAACACTACAATACACTGCTTTCCAGAATGGAAGCTTTTCCGGTGAAAATAGAAATGTTGTCGCGATTTCGTACGCCAAAGCAGATAAAAGAGACGGTAAAAGGCCTTACCGAAGGAACGGTAGATATCGTAGTGGGAACACATCGCCTACTGCAAAAAGACATAAAGTTTAAGGATTTAGGGCTTTTGATTGTGGACGAAGAGCAAAGGTTTGGGGTGAAGCATAAGGAAAAGCTGAAAGAAACATTTTTAAGCGTGGATACCCTGACACTTTCCGCCACACCGATTCCACGCACGCTAAACATGGCAATGAGTGGAATCAGGGACTTGTCAAGTATTGAAGCACCACCGACAGAGCGCCAGCCGGTTGAAACTTATGTAATGGAATATGATGTGAATATTTTGGCTTCGGCAATCAAAAAAGAACTGGCACGCTCGGGTCAGGTGTATTATTTGCACAACCGTGTGGATACCATAGAAGTGACAGCGCAAAAGCTGAAAAACATGGTACCTACGGCAAATATTGCTGTGGCACACGGAAGAATGAGCGAGGAAGAACTATCTCGTGTGTGGCAGGGATTGCTTGATGCCGAGGTGGATATTTTAGTGTGCACTACGCTGATAGAAACCGGAGTGGATGTGCGCAACGTAAACACATTGATTATCGAAAATGCCGACCGCATGGGTTTGGCACAGCTGTATCAAATTAGAGGTCGAGTAGGACGAAGCAGCAGAAAAGCCTATGCATATTTTACGTTTCATCGGAATAAAGTGCTTAGTGATATAGCATCGAAACGCCTTTCGGCAATCAGGGAATTCACCTCGTTTGGCAGTGGGTTTCGCATTGCAATGCGAGACTTGCAAATTCGTGGTGCAGGCAATCTTTTGGGACAAAGCCAAAGCGGGCACATGGAAGCGGTTGGGTATGATTTGTATGTGAAAATGCTGAACCAAGCAGTGGCTGCAGCAAAAGGTGAAAAACCGGCAACGGATAAAACCGAAAGCATTATTGACATAACAGTGGATGCATATATTTCGGAAAAATATGTGCCAACACCGGCTGCTCGTATAGAGGCGTACAAGCGTATTGCGGCTATTCAGACCGAGGAAGATGCCGAAGATGTGCTGGAAGAACTTAAAGATAGGTATGGTCCGGTGGCGGATGCGGCAAAAGGCCTGGTGGACATCAGCTTGCTAAGGATGGTTTGTGCAGAGCTTGGGATTTATGAAGTTACGCAGAAAAAAGACACCATTGTGCTGTATTCGGACAAAATGACCAAAGAAACCATACGTCCGATATTACGTGCAGGAAAACTGAAAGCATTATTTAATGCGGCGCCAAAACCATATTTGGCAGTGGATATTATAGGAAATCAAAGGCCACTGGACGTGCTGAAAGAAACAGTGGTGCTTATAAAAGAAGCACAGGAAGAAACAAGCACATAGTAATAAGCTGTTGAAAAGTGCATTATTAATAATAGTAACAATTACTATTTTAGTCGAGTTGGATAAGAAACATGAAAAATCCCTTTGTCAAAAGATGACAAAGGGGCTTTTTTATATGCAATATAGACAATAAATTGGTCAGTAGTAAAAACTAAAAACTTTTTGTTGAAATTGTTAAATGATATTAAGGCTTGAAAGAGGCTCGGGCTTGGCAAAATGATAGCCTTGCGAAAACTGGATGTCGTTGTATAAAACGATATCTTGTATGGCGGCATCTTCCACAAACTCTGCTGTGACTTCAGATCCTATCAGCCTGGCCATATAACAGATGGAGTTGAGGATGATTTTGCTCTCGTCATTCTTTGTCAGATTCTTAATAATATCACCGTCTATTTTGATGATGTCAGGCTTTAGAGATATGATGGAAGTATAGGTGGCAAAACCTACGCCAAAATCATCTACCGCAATTTTGCATCCGATATCTCGTGCATCGCTCAGGAAATTTATAAGTTCGGTGTTTCCGTTGTAGTTCTCTGTTTCAACAAACTCGATTATGATTTTTGTAGGGTCGGGATGAAGCCGAATGCGATTCAAAAACCATTCTCTGAAATCATCTGATTGAATATCAAAAAGTGAAATATTAAGGCTTAGTTCACTTCGTTTGCCTTCAAAGTCTTTTAGCGCCTTATCTAGCAAAATTTTGCTAATCGGAAGATAAAGCTTCAATTTCTTTGCGGCATCCAAAAACATTCCGGGAGGATAAATTTTGTCGTCTTTGTCATAAATACGCATTAAAGCCTCGTATTTGGTGACAGTGCCAAGTGTGTTGTTTTGTATCCCTTGATAGAATGGCACAACTTTGTCGTTGTTTAGCGCGTAGTTGATAAGGTCAAATAACTGTAGGTTTTTTTC
>CAYJIC010000058.1:0-12220 GCA_964370155.1 uncultured Oscillospiraceae bacterium | reverse complement strand
AATTAGACACCGGGATTTACTTAATGTCTAATTTGGTCCAGCTTCAAGCTGGTGGAACAAACCCTTATAAGAGGCATGAAAAAACGCACATAACCAATTGACACTGAGCTTTACTTGATGTTTAATTGGGTCCAGCTTCAAGCTGGTGGCTCGGAGGCTGGAATATGGATATTATCGCAATGGCGTCCGGCAAGGGAGGCACAGGAAAAAGCACGGCAGCGGTTTATGTAGGTGCGGCGCTTGCCTCAATGGGCGAAAAAGTAGTTTTGATTGAGCTGTCTGCAGCTTTGCGCAGTGTAGATATCATAACAGGTATCAGCGAAAAAGTTGTGTTTGATATTGAGGATGTGCTGAGTGGCAGGGTAGACCCGATGCGCGCAGTGGTGGAAAGTCCGCTGTATCCAAACCTTTATGTGCTTTCTGCACCGTATGTTGCTGATGAAATTGCTGTTTCTCGCCTGCAAGAGCTGATTGCATTTTTGAGGCCGGATTTTGAATATATCATACTGGATGTAGGATATGGTTCGGCTTTTGAAGCGGCGATGACTGTGAGCAACAGTTTGGTGATGGTGACAACGCCTGACCCGATAGCTTTACGAGATGCGCGGACCTTACTGGATACCAGTGAAAATCTGCCATCACACCTTAGGCTTTTAATAAATCGAGTGAATCGTAACAGCGTGTTGCGTGATGGGATTTTAAAAGACTTGGATGAGGCCATTGATACGGTGGGAGTTCAGCTACTTGGTGTAGTGCCGGAAAGTGTGGCAGTGCAAAAATCTATTGCACGTGGAGATGTTTTAAGCCGGATTGACATAGCTTGGCAGGTGTTTATTGCCATAGCTAAGCGGATTAAGGGAGAAGATGTTCCACTCGTATATCAATAAATGAAGCAACATGGAAAGAAGGAAAGTGGGATGAATATAGCCCTAATAGCACATGACTCTAAGAAAGAATTGATGATGCAGTTTTGCACTGCTTATTCACGTACGCTTAGCCGGCATACCTTGGTTGCCACGGGCACCACGGGAAAAATGGTGGCGGAAGTGACAGGTTTACAGGTGCAACGGTTTATGTCGGGCACTCATGGTGGTGGCCAGCAAATTGCCGCACGTATTGCATGCAATGAAATAGACTTGCTACTGTTTTTCCGCGATCCTATCAATACAGATCACGACCCTAATGAGCATAACTTGCTACGTTTGTGTGACATGCATAGTATTCCGGTGGCCACAAATATTGCCACAGGTGAGGTTTTGATTCATGGTCTTGAGCGTGGAGATCTTGACTGGCGTGATATTGTGAACCCTAAAAACAGGTAAGTATACACTAATATAAAAAAACCCATTCCTTAACCGGAGTGGGTTTTTATGTGTGAAAACATACTAAGAAGCACGGTTTTTTGGCGAGAATTTGCTTTTGATAAAAGAGGCTAACTTGAAAGAGAAAGGATGAAAAAGCGAAAAAACACAAAGTAAAAGTCCGGGGAATATTAAAATGGCTAATAAGTCTCGCAGCGTTGGGATAAAATAATAAGTAAAATGTAGGGAAGAATTTAGCTCGATGAAAGAAATATCCACAGTATTACCGCCGGAAGTGCCAAGATCTATCCGAAGGCTGTGTACCTCCCCGATAGGAAGAGTGTATAAGTAGCTTCCATCAGACTGTGGAGAGCCGATGATGCGATTTTGTAAAGAAAACCCCTGCTGTGCGCTGCGTGTATAAAAAAGTTCCATCTCGCCCGGGTCGATATCAAAGTCGGCCTTCAGCCGAACCATCCGGACAGTAGTGTTGATATCGGTGAAAATAAGTTGTGGATCGGTGTTTTCCGTTGTGAATGTGCCGTGTTCGGAAACGGATAAAAACACAGGCTCGGCCGCAGTAGGCTCTAGGCTGGTAGCAGGATGAAGACCGTCGCCGATAAAATGCACAAAAGCAATGCAAAGCCACAAAACGACACAGGCGCAGTATAAAATTATCGCCCATTTTTTTGTGGGAAGCGTTTGTTTCATAAAACGTTCTCCTTTGTGCGTGCATGAAGACTACACGGCGTAAATATGTGGATGGGTCTATACACGTGGGGTTAGTGTTACAGTGCGATTAGTGAGAAGAACAACATCGTAAAGATTGGTGTCGCCGTTTTGATAACTTTGCATACCATCGGAAAAAAGTGTGCTGTAATTTGCCACAAATTCGGCGTCGGCGTGTTCTATATACACCGTGGTTATGCCGTTTTCTATCAAATATGCCTGCCATTCATTCACGGTTATTGCTCGGCGAATAGTGCTGCCATCTTCTTGTGGTATAGACAGTTGCATGAGGCCACTGAAACTGTAATCCAGCTGCCAGGGTAGCATCTCGTGGCAATACATAAACCAGCCTATGCCGGTGTCGCCGCTATAGACAAGGAAGGTTTTGCCGTTTGGGTCAAGCTCGGAGCGTATATCTTGGACATGTTGTGAAAATGTGTAGCGATAGCTGTATTCGCTCTGGTGTGCACCAAAGATGGTATAATGTGGCGGAACCATCAAAAAGACACGTAACAGAATGAAAAAAGAAGTAGCAATAAGGCCTAGTTTGCCGAGGGTGGCTTTTCCTAAAGATGCATTCGTGACGGAAACACTGAAAATTACCATGGCAGCAATCAGCCAGCCAATGTAATATGGGAAGACATATCTGTCGTAGCTTTCGAAACCAAGGGCTTGCTCCGGCCGCAGGATATAAAGATAGCTCATGGTGACAAGGGCGTACCATGCAACAAAGCCTAAAGAAGACAAAACGCCAAACGTGATACAGCGTTTGATGTTGGCGGCGAGTGGCCATAAAAATATGGAAAAAGCAAGTAAAAGACATACCAAGATGAAAATTATAAAGCCGCTACCCAGCATGTTGCCGGGAGCTGTAAAGAAAAAGCGAACCATGGTGGTGGTGATAGTGGTGAAAAACTCGCTTTTTTCGGGGTTTAGCAAATCGCTGATAAAAGCAAACGGCATGCTTGTCATGCTCATGGTGGCGGTGCTGCCGGCAGTGTCTAGGATGATTGCCTCAGGCGCAGAGTTCAGATAAAGTCCCCATCCGCCAAATGATAAGCTGATGCATCCGAGCGAAAATGCAAGATATAAAAAAGCATTTTTCACAACGGTTTTGTAAGTTGATTTTTTTGGTGTTTCCATGAAAAAGGCGTCGAAGAAAAACAAAACCGAGGCAACCAGCGCCAAGGCAAAACCGGTTTCTTTTGTCAAAGTGAGCAAAACCAGCGAAATGCCAAGCGGCAAAAGGGTTTGCCATGTTTTTTTAGGCACGGAAAACCACACGGCCAGCGCACTGGCAAAAGCAAAGCCGAGCGGAATATCACCCAAGGTGTCAAGATATGCTTGGGATATTTTGGTGGCGTTTTGATAGTGGTAAAAAATAAACGGTGTGAGGACTAAAATTAGCATAATAGGGAATGCGGCGTTGTTATGTTTTTTGTCGGTGAACGGGGCAAGTGCCGCCGACATCATGGCAAGTAAAAGCAAGTCTATGCCCACATATGTCTGCCATTCACGAAACTCTGCGCCGAAAAATTGGAACAGGTATCCCGGAATAATAGCGGCGGGCTTTTGCGTGGCAGTCCACGGCCAGCCAACCGGCGCAGTGACGTAAAATTCATCGTTCAGCTTCATTAGCTTTGAGGCGGTGCCCCATAGGCTGAACTCGTCCCATCCGGTGAACATTGGCTGTTTTATCCATAAAAGTGTCATGAAAAGAATGCTTGCTAACACAAAAAACCAAAACCCGAAGCTCAAAGGTGGAAGTACGGTTTTTTTGATGATAACACGATAAAAAAGCCATATGGCGGAAAGCGCAGCCAAGCCGAAAAATATCCATCCGCCCAGGCGTAAGAGGTCAAAACACCCAAACAAACCCACCAGTATCACGCCACCGCCCAAAGCACACAGCGGGGCGAAAGATGGGTTTACTTTCTTTTGGACAAAAAATAGCGCTAAAACCAAAACAGCGGCAAATGTGATAAGAATCCGAGCGTCAGTCATTTATCATCACCTGCTTTTTTCTTATTTTTACGAAACACAAAGAAAGAGCGGCCGCTTTGGCGCATAGCGACAATAACACAGCTTAATAAAGCAGGTATAGTGAATAGCGAAATTGCCTCGCCTGCAGTGGGGATGAAAAACATATAAAACGGACGCTTTGTGTTAATGGTAATGCTGTGGATGGTAACAACATTGCCAGCTTGTGTGCCGGGATCTATGCGTAAAGACTGGCCGCCGTCGGCAGGCAGATAGAATATCGAGTTTTCATCGTCGCTCGGGTATGCCATGGCACGCACGCTGTAGTCTTGCCCCGCAGGCGCCCAAAACGCAGTTACCATATTTGGTGGAAGACTGTATGATGCTGAAAAGGTGAGTGTATCGGTGGTGATAGAAGCGTCGTTTAATATCATGCGTGGGTCGCTACCGTAACAATATAGGGTGTTTTCGCCGGTAATTTCCATGTCATAAAGTGTGAAATCGGATATGCTGAGATGCTTTTCTTGTAAGGTACCGTTTGAGTAGTATATCTGATTTAAGGCAAACTGCCCAAGATGCACCAGTAAAAATAAAAGCAAAGCCATCATATACATAAATAACGTGACGGCAATACCCATATGGGCTCGGAAAAGCTTTTTCAAGAGTGGTAGTCTCCTTGTGTAATAGTCTTTATCCCTGCATTACTAAAGTGAAAAGTCCGCTATCGCTAAGACGATACAAAGCGGGTCCATCGCCGGTATAGTCTTGTAGGCCGTCTTCAAAAAGCTCGCTGTAATGCGTGATAAAAGTGTCATCCAGGCTGTCGATTAAAATGTAATCACAGTCGTTTTCAGTAATATACTGCCTGATATCTTCCAAAGTTATGCCATACTCTCCAATAACAGAAGGTGGTGCAATATTGCCGCCACCGGTGATGCTATACTCTAAAACAATGGGCAAAAGATGATAGTGCCAGCGCATATATTGGCTACCGTCACCGGTTTGGCTGACAAAAAACACATTGCTTTCGGGCTCTATAACGGCGGCGTATTCCTTTGCGGTAGCTTGCTCTTTTATTTCGGTGGCGTAGGCACTGCTTGGATAGTCCAGTATCGAGTATCCACTGCGCACAAATGTATTGGTACGCAGTAGCATGAAAATAGTGATGCAAAGAAGTAGCCCGGTGCCGACTTTTCGCATAGCGTGTGTGGCGTATTTTGCCGAGAGTGCAAGAAAAAGCAAGCCCAGCATCATCATGCCGACAGTGAATGTGCCGGTATATCGTGCATAGTCAAATATGCCTTCGTCTCTTGTGTGGCTGAAGTAGGCGTACACCACAAGTAACATAAAGTGAAAAGCTAAAAATCCGCCTAAAAGTAGCGTGCCACTCAATATCACCCTAAGGCGAAAACGACGTTTTTTATAGCAAACAGCGGCCAACACAAAAAGTGCGACTATGAACAGTAAAGTGACAAGGCCGGTACCTATCATGCTGACGTTGTAAACTCCGCCTCGTCCGGTGAAACTGGAGAGGAGCTCATCCACAACGCGGTAGTAGTTTTCACTTTTTGGAAGGATGCCCAGCAGCTCTTGCACGGCTAAAGATAAAGCATCAGACAAAGGCTCGTTTGTCTGGTTGCCACCATAAAACGGGTTTTGCGCCACGGCGGTGGCACTGTGGTTTTGCCATGACAAATAAGTGAGTGTGGGGGCTAAAAAGTAAACCACACAAGAGAACAATCCAAAGATCAGATGCCTATGCTTTTGTTTTGGTGCAAACGAAAAATATCGGGTCTGTAAATCGGGGTAATGTCTTGAAGAAAAAAACAAAGTGTCTGCGGCCATCACGCCTGCTGCCACCAGCGCAACAGGAAAGACGTTGTCTTTTGTCAAAGCCAGCGCACACAAAGGTAAAAGTGTCTGCCATCGGCATGGTTTACGAGCGTGAACAGAGGAAAAATACATTGCTAAAACGCCACCAAACAGCATGCCTGCAGGCAAGTCTGCATATGAAGTCAGCCACGTGGTATGAAAATAAACAGTGTGGTAAGGCACGGTGAAAAAAAACGGGATCAGCATGCCGGCGGTCATCAGAGGAATTGCAATGTTCCATCTGCGGCGGCTAAAAGGTGCTAAAAGTGCCGAAACGCAGGAAATCATCAGTATGCCATATCCCCAGTAAACTGCCCATGGCTGAAAAGATGACGCGAAAAACTGAACAAACCAGCCCAGAACAGGCAGGCCAGGAAATTGGGTGGATGTCCATCGAAAGCCTACCTCGCCGCTGACGTTGGCCCATGTGTACATCTCGCCGGTTTGCTTCATTAGTTTTGGGGCGACACCCCAAAAGACAAACTCGTCCCAATCACTTAGCAGTGGTTGGCGAATACCTAAATAAATGAGCAATAAAAGGGAGAGTCCTGCAAACATTAAAAAGCCAAAAGAGGTCATTTTCAGCAACAGAGCTTTTCCGCCACGTTTAAAAAAGGCGAATATGGCCAAAGCAAAGCACAAAAAATAAAATACCCATACAGATAAAGTGAGCACGCCCATAATGCCGGCAATGGAAAAGTATATCATCACAGACGATATGGCTAAAAGAGGCGAAGAAGAACTGCTAACACCACGTAGCGAAGTAAAAAAAAGGCAAAGAGCGCATAGGGCAATAAAACTGATGAAAACACTCAGCATAAACAGCGCGCTCCTTTCAGGAAAGTGTTAGGACGGATCTTCGCTGGAAAAAGATTTCTCCCACCGTGTATCAAAACGTCGCCGTTGTAACAGAGGTGAGGCGATTGAATAGATTTCAAGTAAAATGGCCCAAACAAGGATAGGCCCTATCAGTAAAATGGCTATTTCTAAAGTATCGGGTAAAAAATAACTTAAAACGGAAACTTTTGGGTTTAATGTCATAGACTCTACCTGCCAATGCACTCCTGCGCGATTTGATGGGTCGAAGCGCAGAGAGTAAACTGTTTTACCTTGCAAGTCGAATGTCCAGCTGTTATCGCCGGACTTCTGCGCCCAGATTTTATGTTCTTCACTGAAAGAAGCATTTGGCGACTCGGTGTAATATACAGCCATCTCACCACTGCCACGGCCTACAAGATTGCCGCTGAAAACAAATTGATTTGCTATTTGTCCGTTTGGAAAATAAAAAATCAGTTGTGGGTCAGGGTCGGTGGTGGTGAACCATGGGTCTTTTGCGAACTCCTCGGCACTTGCAGGTGCAAGCAGACCATATTGGTCGCCGGAATCATAGAAATTGAGCGTTTGAGTAGCGAGAGCACCGCTTTGTGTGCGTAAAATATCCCTTAAAAGAAACCCACCGCAGTATAATAGCCATATAACAGCAGCCGAAACAAAACATATTAAAAGCAAGTATCGGGAATTCAGTGGCCTTTTCATTATGAAGCACCTCCCGAAGAGTTTGTGCTTTCTTGAGGAACAAAACGGCACATATCACCGCTCCATTGCACGCTATAGTAGTGGTGGCCAACAGCGTCCGGGTCGGTGGCGCTCCATCCATCTAAGCTGTCAGAAAACATGAAAGAAAAGTCTGAAAGAAAATATTCGTCTACAGAATCTATTAAAATATGAGTAACATTTTCTTGTTTTAAAAACGCGGCAAAATCTTTGGGGTCGGTGCTGATGTTTTCAGCCGCTAGTGCTGAAGTGGCGTTGCCGTGTAAAATAGGGTTGCCCTCATCGTCGGTTATAATAGCGCCCGAAATATCAGTGTAATATCCACCGTACAAAAGACTGCGAACAGCAGGAAGCTCGTATCCAAACATATAAAACCTGCTGCCGTCATCACCTTGGCTGACAATATAAACAGTATCTTTAGGCATAACACCTTGGTCTACTGCGGCGTTTACCGTGGACTGTACAGACAAGCGATCGCTGTATTGTGAGGCGGAAACTTTCAAGAAATTTGCCTGCCAGTTAAAAGGAATAGCGACTATAAGCACAAGGCACAAAGATGTCAAACTGCAAAAAGCCTGTGCAGTGCGTGAGCGATAAAAGCTGGATTTTGGATGGGTGGCACAGCAAGCTAAAAGGCTAAGAGCGCCCATAAGCCATGCTATCCAAAACGGGGATATATATCGGGTATAGTCTTTTAAGACCAAAGCTTCCTGATGCTGGAAAATAAGCCCATATGTAAAGATGTTGAAAATATAAAATGCTATAAAAAATAAAGACATACCAAGCGTGAAAACAACTACTTTATGTTGGTATCTGCGAGTGGGCGAAAACACAAAGGCAAGCACAGAGATAAACAGTATGATACATAAAACTATCATGCCGGAGCCCACAACTGAGATGGGATGCGTGAAAAGTGCATCTATCATTTTCTCAAGCACGATAGAAAATTGGTCGCTGCGGGATATACCAAACAGCATTTGTGTGCCGGTGAGAAGCAGGCCGACAGGGCTTAGTGTGCTGCCTTGCGAGCCGAAGTTGAGGCGATCTGTGGATGTGGCAATATTAAAATGCAAAGACCATAGTAAATATACTGAAAATATAATGACAACGCCAAAAATGAAAAAGGCGAAAACTACCCATGACTTTTGCAGTGGGCCAATGGACAAGCGGTGTCTGTGGCAGAAAAACAAGTCAAGGCATACTATGGCCAGCGCAATTAACGCAAAGGCAAATCCCATGTCTTTTATTAAGGTCAGGGCTACTAAAAGTATGGAAAGACATAAAAAAGTCGATAGAGTTTTTTGTTTTTCCACAAGGTAAAAGCATAAAGTGGCGCCGAAAACTAAGGCTAAAGGAAGGTCGGCCATACAGACAAAGTACGTCCATTGCATTTGACCGGCAGATGTAGTTAGCGGGAAAAATAATGGGATAAAGAAAAAAGCTGTAAGCATTAAAATAGCCGCGCTTTTGCTTTTTTGCCATAATGCAGCAGGAACAGCCATGCATGCTAAATAAAGCACCATATATCCTGCAATGTACGCAGCATCGGAAAACGAGCCGAAAAATTGGAGCATGTATGCGAATACAATAAGCCCGGGCTGATAACTGCGTGCAATAAGGCTACTGCGTGCAGTGGTATAAAGTTCGTCATTTTGCACGGTGACTTTTGCGGCAGTGCCCCAAAAAGTGAATTCGTCCCAGTGCGTCAGCATCGGGTCAGTGAAAATGCAATACAGCAAAAACAAAACACTACCCAGCACAAAAAAAGTGAAGCCCACAGAAAAAAGACGGAAAAAGTTTTTTCTTGTTCTAAAAACAGTGTAAATAAAAGCGGCGGCGGATAAAATATACCATACATACCCACCGACAGTAAGAAAACCTAAAACGCCAAACAAAGAAAAAAAGCACATTGCAATGGCGCAAGATAAAAGAGGCGTCCATGAAGAAGAACGACGTAATATATGCGCTAAAAATAAAGAGAGCGAAGCCAAAGAAGCTATTCCGGCGAAAACACTCATATCACGACACCTCCTTCATAGCGGTTTTGTTATAGTGTGAAAATTAGTTTTGGACCCAGCCGTATAAATTGACTAGTTTCCATCCACCTTCGGAACTTGGAATCCATTGGCCGATAAAATAGTTTTGGAAAAGTAAAATGGCGCAAAAAATAGCCAAGAATATTGAAAAATAAAGTAAAAACGAATAATTTACAGTTGTGCTTTTATCTTGCAAAGTGCGCAGATTTATCACCCGGGAAAAAAGAGCAGAAGCGGCCGTGGCGCAAAGCAAAAATGCAGGCAGGAAATATCTGGGTTGCATGCCTGTGATACGAATAGACTGAAAATCGGTGTCTGTTACATACATCCCGCAAAGTATGGCGGCGGCATATAAAAGCCCGATGACTAAAAGACCGGCGGCAAAGCGTTTGTGCTCTGCTTTTTTGTCGACGGAAAGCACACATCCCAAAAATATGGAGACCACCGAAAGACCACTGATCAGCGGCAGGTTCATGTCCATAGCGCCAAGTCTGCCTAAATCAAACAAATATCCCACGTTTTCATATAAAGACTGCACGGCCACAGAAAGAAAACGTAAAGGATACAAAAGCATAAAACTCAGCTGTGCGGCGGGGTCGGCCGCAGTACCACTGCCACGAGGTAAAACGTCGGGCCAGCCTTGTTTTAGCAGGCCGCCGTCGACAAACCCGAGCACATACCACGCAAAAACAGCAATAAAGGCAGTGGCGGTGATATATACCATGCGGTTTTTTGGCCACTTTTCAGGGAGAGAAAAATTTTCTTTAGGAATAAGTAGCAGTAACGCCGCCAGTAAAAAGTTGAGGGGCTTAATATAGGTTGCAACAGCCAACGCCGCCACAAAAGTGTATATGTGAATAGGGCGAATAGTATCGCGGAGAACAATACTTGCAAGAAAATAGCAAAGACCCAGCATGAGAGCATCGTAAGAGCAGGATGCTGCCATGAACAGCGATAAAGGCAAAAGACAAAAGACCAGTAAAACGCCTTTGTGTTTTTTTGCGTTTTTCAAAGCGGCATAGCATAAAAAAGTATATAAAAGCAAGTTGGCGATACGTGCGGCATACATTTGCCCAAGTGCGCTAAAGCCGAAAAATCTTGCGATTGAGATAAAAAATCCCTGGTGTAAAAACGGCAGTAGCATAAATAAAATGGGCGCCTCGGCGGCCTCAGATGGAGCATCGCCATTTTCCAAAGCGTCATGATATTCCGAAATAAGCGCAGGGCTTAGCAAGGCGTTTTGATACATGACGTTGTGGTTCATCGGCGCTTTGAAAATATCGACTAAGTGCGAGACATCGCTAGAGTATTCTGCGTCGTATTGATAGGTGAAACTGCCCATTGAGATAGACTGTGCACGAAGGAAATGCTTGTCTTCGTCAGGCGCTTGCAAAGGTGCCAGCGCAAAGCAAAATAATAGCCCGGTAATGAATATGGCAATGGCGGCTTTTAGCTCAAGACGCTTGCATCGAGAAATTAAGAACACAGCGGCATAAAGCACGGAAAACACAGCGCCAAGGCATAAACTGGCGACTATAAAAGAAAAATCGGCCGGAAGCAAAAAAACAACCCGCCAAAAATAAACAAGAAAAATAGAGGCTACCCAAACACAGGCGTAGCCTAAAATCCAGCCCATGTAGGGTGGAAATGTTATTTTTGAAAGGTGTTTTTGTAGCATATAGCCTCATTGAAGTGATTTTAGATGTTGTATAAATCGGCCTTATAGCTGTCTAGATGCTCACGTAGCCACTCGATGGTAGCGGCGATGCCTTCTTCAAAGGTGTAAGCAGGCTTCCAGTCTGTCATAGCGCGCAGTTTGGCGGCGCTGCCTAAAAGACGTTCCACTTCGCTTTTCTCAGGACGAAGACGGTCTGTGTCACACACGATTTCGGCGTTTGGATTGATTTGAGCAATAAGCTCGTTTGCCAAGTCGCCAATAGAAATTTCACGCTCGGTAGCGATGTTTATTTCTTCGCCGATGGCCTTGTCGCAGTCGGCAATGGCGATGAAACCTTGGGCGGTGTCTTTAACATAGTTGAAATCCCGTGTGGGATGAAGGCTACCGAGGTTTATTTTTTCGGCGCCTGAAAGAAGCTGGGTGATTATGGTGGGGATGACGGCCCGTGCGCTTTGGCGAGGTCCGTATGTGTTGAAGGGACGCACAATGGACAAAGGTGTGGCGAAACTGCGATAAAAACTTTCGGCTAGCCTGTCTGCGCCGATTTTGGTGGCGGAATAAGGACTTTGGCCTTGGAATGGATGATTTTCATCAATTGGCACATATTGGGCTGTGCCATATACCTCGCTGGTGGATGTCACCAAAAGGCGCTCTGTTCCTTGGTCACGCGCGGCGTTTAAAACGTTTAGCGTTCCTTTTATGTTGGTGTCCACATAGCTGTCAGGGCTGTGGTATGAAAACGGAATAGCAATAAGTGCCGCTAGGTGGTATACCGTATTACAGCCTTGCATAGCTGTTTGCACGCCGTGCGGGTCACGCACGTCGCCTAAAAACACTTCTATTTCATTTTTCACACTGGGACTGAGACTATCAAGCCAGCCCCATGTACCGAACGAATTATAATAGCAAAATGCCTTTACTTTATCTCCGCGTTCCACCAGTGCTTCCACAAGATGACTGCCGATAAATCCATCGGCTCCGGTTACCAATACTTTGTTTGCCAAAAAACACACGCCCCTATCTTTACTTTCATTTAACAAATACGTCATAATTATACAATACATACTGCT
>CAYJIC010000057.1:0-12444 GCA_964370155.1 uncultured Oscillospiraceae bacterium | reverse complement strand
CTGATCAACATTTGCCACGGCAGGACGTATCATCACGTTTCGCCTTGGCAATATAACATCAATATAGTCCGTTTGTGCCTCGCGTGCCAGTAACACTCTGTCTCCGGGTAGTGGCTTTTTACCGTGTTTTCGGAAAATTCCTCTGGGCTTACACTCTATCATAGCTCCGTTTTCCACTTTCACATAGTAAAACCCACCGATGCCTTTATATATGATACCTTCCAAATATTACTCCTTCTATCGTGTGAATGACTAAGGGGTCGCATCCGGATCTGGGTCGGGATCAGTTGTTCCACCACCGGTACCAGGATCAGTACCTGTGCCAGGATCAGTACCTGTGCCAGGGTCAGTGCCGGTGCCAGGGTCAGTACCCGTGCCAGGATCAGTACCTGTTCCAGGGTCAGGATCTGGATCTGGTGTAGGCGTAGGTGCTGTAGAGCTCGATGATGGTGTAGGCGTAGGCGTAGGTGTAGGTGTAGGTGTAGGTGTAACAGGTACTTCCACCACCGGTGGAGGTGCTAAAGAAACCCACACATGCACATCACCGCCAACGTCCATCGCCACTCCCGGCTCAGGGCTTTGCCTTATCACACTTCCTGCAGGTAAAACGCTTACCTCTTCCCTTACTTCGCCTAGGTATAGGCCCGACTCTGCCAATATTTCCGACGCTTGCGCAAGGTCTACAACACCTGTCAAGTCCGGAACTGTTCTTTGATATTCTTCAAAGTTACTTGCTATTTCAATGGTTACTACTGTTCCGGAGTCCACCAATATACTGGTACCTGCACCGGGCGATGTGCCTATTACAGTTCCGGCCGGTGTACCCGGTGCATTCACAGCCTTTGCATATGGTGTAATACCTTCTGCAAGCAGTGCCTGAATAGCATCTTGGCGTGACATCCCCACCAAATCAGGCACTATTTTTGTTGGTGTGCCACTGCTTATAGTGAGATACAACTTTTGGTTCGACTTTATGGTAAGCGGATTTTCATTGTTACTGGTTGGGTTTTGAGCTATAATTTCCCCCTCTGGAACACCGGGGTTCACCTCTTCACGCTCTTCTACGCGCAAAGTATCATAAGGAGCCTTTGAAAGTATCTCACGTACTTCACTGATATTCATACCGGTGAAGTCGGGAAGCTCAACATTCTCATACTCCACAAAAAGTGGGTTTCCACTATTTTGAAGCAAATCCCATCCGTATACAGCACAAACACTTACAATAGCAATGGTAAACCCCAGCACTATCGGAACTAAAAATCCAATGCGTTTACGTCTGATTTTTTTAGGTGGTTTTGTTTTTTGTACTGTTTTTTCAGCACTCACTCTCTTATTTGCCATGACTTTCCCCATCATTTTTGTCTGAATATCATCGTCCAAATATTTATAATCAAAAGAAATGGACGGATTTTTCTTGAACTCTTCTATATCACGAAGCATGTCAAGCGCATCGTTATATCTGTCTGCCGGGTTTTTGTTTATCGCTTTTTGCGCAATCTCTGCTATACCTTTCGGTACGCTTGGATTCACCTTGGTAATCGGCGGTGCATTGTCGCTTATTTGTTTCACTGCAATCGCCACCGCATTTTCATCTTCAAAAGGCAATCTTCCCGTGAGCATCTCATACATCATAATGCCAAGCGAATAGATATCAGCCCTTTGGTCTGTCTGCGCACCTTGGGCTTGCTCAGGGCTAATATAGTGTACGCTGCCAATAGCTTGATCTCCGTCGGTGTGTACCTCACTGCGAGCCATACGCGCAATGCCAAAGTCTGTAACACGAATGCTACCATCTTCCATTATCATAATGTTTTGTGGCTTGATATCGCGATGTACTATACCTTTCACATGCGCATGCTGTAGCGCTAATAATGTTTGGCTGGTAAAATGCACTGCTTCTCTGTATGTCAGCGGCTCACCACGTTGCTCTATGTACTCTTTTAGGGTGATGCCATCTATATATTCCATCACAATATAATATACTTTATCAGTCACACTAATGTCGTATACTTTCACGATATTAGGATGATTAAGCACACTGATGGCACGTCCTTCGTTCAAAAAACGACGCACCACTTCGTTATTATCGCGATATTCTTCTTTCAACACTTTGATAGCTACTACACGATTGGCCGAAAGATCAACACCACGGTATACATCTGCCATGCCGCCTTCGCCCACCAGGCCTTCTACCTTATAGCGTCCATCCAGCCTTTGTCCTTCGTAATCCATCGTCGAATCCTCCACCTATTTATTACACTGTATCATAAATATTCTTTTAAAAGTCTTTATCTTCGGCCTTCATGAGCACCACAGTGATATTATCCTCACCACCCAGTTTCAGTGCTTCATTTATCATCTCTCTTGCCAAATCCCAGTAATCATATGTTTCTATCAGTTCTTTAAACTTTTCCTCACTGATCATGTTGCTGAAGCCATCACTGCACAATATAACTAAATCTCCGCTTTGCAGGTGATATTCGTCAAAGCTTGCTTCAACAGTACCCTCCACGCCAAGCGCTCTTGTGATAACATTTTTTTCAGGATGAGTTTTTGCTTCATCCTTAGTGATTGTGCCCATGTCTACCATTTCCTGCACCATGCTGTGATCCCGAGTAAGCTGCCTAAGCATGCCCTCTGTATATAAATATGCACGCGAGTCACCCACATGTGAAAGTGACAACACTTTGTTTCTAAACAACGCACACACCATGGTGGTGCCCATCAACTGTTTTCCGTTACCACTAAGAGCAAAAACCTCTCCATTAGCAATATCCACTGCATTTTTTAAGATTTCCTCTGCTGTTTCTGCGGGCTCTTTTTCCAAAAGCTGATACAGCATCTCTTCGGTGCAATCGGCCGCCACAGCGCTGGCTAGCTTTCCATGCTGTGCTCCACCCATTCCGTCACACACAATCCCCCAGGCAGCATTATACGTAGACCCACTGCGGAAGGTATCTTGATTTTCAGGTCTGTTACATCCTATATCTGTTTTGCCGTTCACTTTCATGTTTTACTCCCCCCACAGAATTTTCTTCTATTTGATATATTCAAAAAGCTATTCCTCTTTGTCGCTATTTGTAAATTCATCGATGTTATTCATCCTAAGCTGTCCACAAGCGGCGTCAATATCCGCACCAAGCCGCCTGCGCACAGTTACTTGTACACCTTGTTTTTGCAAGCGTTGTGCAAAATCTTTTGTTCGTCTACTTTCCGAAAAGCCACTTGTTTTCACCGGGTTTATCGGTATCAAGTTAACATGTCCATCTGTTCCCTTTAGTAGCTCGGCCAGTGCATCCGCTTCTTTATCGCCATCATTTTCGCCGTGTATTACCGCATATTCATAGCTGATGCGCCTTTTTGTAATCCTTCGATAATCTTTACACGCTTTCATAAGCTCTTCCAGCGGCCACGCTTTATTCACCGGCATAAGGCGACTTCGTGTTTCATCATCGGTAGCATGTAATGAAATAGATAGTGTCAATGGCAACTTATACGTCGCCAATTTTTCAATACCGGGCACTACACCACATGTAGATAAGCTAATATTACGCGCCGACATGTTCCTGCCATTTTCGTCTGTTATCACCGATATGAAATCCATCACGTTGTCAAAGTTATCCAGCGGCTCGCCTATACCCATCAGCACCACATTACTGACATGTGCATCACCGGCTTTTTCGGCCGCCATGATTTGCGCTACCATCTCGCCTGCACTCAAGTTACGAACAAGCCCACCCGGTGCGGAAGCACAAAACTCGCATCCCATGCGGCACCCTACCTGAGATGAGACACACACAGTGTTGCCGTGGTGATATCGCATAAGCACCGTTTCCACATAGTTGCCGTCGAAAAGACGTACCAAAAGTTTCACTGTACCGTCTAAATTGCTTTTTTGTACCTTTTCAGCTTTCAGTCTTTCTATCACAAATCTCTCGTCCAACATCCTGCGCAAATCTTTTGATAAATCTGTCATTTCTTCAAATGAATTACAGTTTTTCTGATGTATCCACGAAAATATTTGTTTTGCCCTGAATGTCGGTTGCTGTAAAGTTTTCATCTCCTCTTGGAGTTTCAGCAGAGGAAATCCGATGATACTATTTTTCTCCACCACTTTTCAGCCACCTTCCCAAGCTTTGTGCCCATATCTAATATATTATATCATAAACATTCCATTGTTGCCACAAAAAAGCCATCTGTTTTTGTATGGTGTGGCCATAAGTGCATCATTTTATCCCTTACAACGGCACCTTTTGGCACTGCTATCGGGTCAATCAAAGTAAACTCATCCTTGTTTTTAGATAAAAACGCCTTTACCACTTCTTCGTTTTCCTCTTTGCGTACTGTGCACGTGCTATAAACCAGCCGCCCACCTTTTTTTAGATATTTGGCCGATGTTTCCAGTATTTCAAGTTGCAACTGCGGTAAAGCTGAAAAACTTTCACCATTTATATATCTTAAGTCCGGCTTTTGTGCCAAAACGCCAAGGCCACTACATGGCACATCACATAGAACTTTATCATGTCCACAAAATTCCTCTCGATAAATCGTGGCGTCATTCACCTCTGTTTGCACATCAGAAAGTCCTAGCCTATCGAGGTTTTCTCTAATAAGCTTTAAGCGTCCCGGGTGCAAATCACAACTATAAAGACCCAGGCCACCCTGCATGTCTTGCGCAATAGAAGCGCTTTTACCGCCGGGTGCCGCACACATATCTAGCACTCTGTCACCTTTTTTTGCATCGAGGCAAAGGCAAGCGCATTGTGACGCCAGGCCTTGCACATGATACATCCCCTGTAAAAACAGGGGCTCTTGCGCCACTTTGCCCGGTATAAACGCACGTATGGTATGCGGCCATTCGCCTGCTCTTGCCGCAATACCTGAATTTTTCATTTGGCTTATCAGCTCATCTCGCTCTACACGTAGCGAATTTGCCCGTAGACACAACTCACCTTGTGAAAAGCAAGCTTTAAAATAGTCGTCATATTCATTCGGCAGTGCCTGCATAACAGCTTTCGCCACCGCTTCACTGACAGAATACACCACGCAAACACGCTGTATTTCGTCTGCAAAAGAAAGCTCTTCCAGCCATAAATTCAGCTTTAAGCTATCATTTTCGTTTTCAGCAAGCGATTCTTTGCCGGGTTGCACATTTTTGCTATATTTCTCTACTTTTTGCGCCGCTTTCCGAAGCACTGCATTTACAAGTCCCGCCGCACTGCTTTTGCCCATAGCACGTGTTAAATTCACGCTTTCATTCACTGCGGCACTGGTTGGCACTCTCATGCACAGTATCTGATAAAGGCCGCATTCTAAAATAGCCCTCACTTCTTTATCAAGCTTACCTTTTTTTAGAAACGGTGCCAACAAAAAGTCCATGGTAGCAATTCTTTCTGCTGTGCCAAAAAAAAGCGCTCCTGCAAACGCCGAATCCCGCGATGAAAGATCTTTTTTATCAAACACCTCTATGGCAGACGACGAAAATACACCCTTGTGTATCTGCACAAGGGCTTCAACTGCTGCTTTTCTGGCTTTGTCTACCGATTGTTTTTTCGACATTACATACCACCGATTATCTTCTCATCGATATTTTCGCCCGCGTCACATATCATTCCAAAGGTTTAGTTTCTTCTTATGCGAGAGATATAATAAAGCAGTTGTAGCAAGCTTGTCACCAGCGCCGCTACATATGTCAAGGCCGCCGCAGACAACACTTTTTTCACTCCATTATTTTCTTCTTCTGTCATCATGCCGTTACTGCCCAGTGTTTCAATAGCACGTTTAGAAGCGTTGAACTCCACCGGAAGTGTGACAAGTTGGAACACAACAGCCAAGCCAAACAACGCTATGCCAACATATATTAGCTGTGCCAAAGAAAATGCAAAGCCTAAAAATATTAAAGGCATCGAAACACTGGTTCCGATGTTGCAGGCAGGCACAATGGCCGAGCGCAACTTTGCAGGTGCATAGCCTTGCGCATGCTGAATAGCATGTCCCACCTCGTGAGCCGCCACACCTACAGCGCCCACGCTTGTTGAATCATATGTAGAGTCGCTCAAACGAACCACGTTACTACTAGGATCAAAGTGATCGCTCAACTTACCACTCACTTTTTCCACACGAACATTATGCAGGCCGTTATCGTCCAAAATCTGACGCGCCGCTTGTGCCCCGCTCAATCCGCTTTGCACTCTGATTTTACTGTATTTTGCAAAAGTACCTTTCACTTTCATCTGTGCCCAAACTGAAATAATCAAGCCCGGTATCATATATAAAAAATACATATAATCGAAATAAAACATGTTATAACCTCCTGATATCACACAATTTTTATAATATATTATCGCCTATTTTAAATCGTCTTCCTGCCGCAAAAGCTTCTCCACTCATCGCCTTTGCACCCTCAGGCACCACTTCGTTTAGTATAATAGCACCTTCTTCGCATGCCACCGTAAGCGGTTTACAAGATATAATCTCGCCTATTCCAGCACCGGCGTTTTCGTCTTGCCACATCGCACTTTTGATTTTAATACGTTTATTATTACTCATAAAAAAAGCTAGCGGCCAAGGATTGCACCCACGTATCAAGTTATGCAGCTCATACGCCGAGACAGAAAAATCCACCTGCGCCATTTTCTTATCCAGTGGTGGAGCATAGCTTTCGCCCATCGGCTGTGGCGTGGCTTTTGCTGTGCCGTTTTCTATCTGCGCTATAGTTTTCACCAGTAGTTTTGCGCCCACATCGCTCACGTTATCAAAAACCTCGCCTGCTGTAGCGGTTGGTGATATTTCCACTTCTTCTACTGCCAATACCGGGCCTGTGTCCAATCCTTCATCCATCTGCATTATAGACACACCGGTTTTTTCATCGCCGTTTATCACCGCCCATTGAATCGGCGCAGAACCTCGATATTTCGGCAAAAGAGAAACGTGCATGTTGATGCATCCGTATTTCGGTACCGCTAACACTTGCGGCGGTAAAATCAGCCCATATGCCACCACCACACATAAATCCGGCTTGAACTGCATCAGTTCTTCTGCGGCTTTGACGGGGTCTTTTCTCATGGTGGCCGGTTGCATCACTGTTATGCCTTTTTCCAGCGCAAGCTGTTTCACCACGGGTGCTGTCATTATTTTTTTGCGTCCTTGCGGCTTGTCCATTCTTGTGTATACCGCCACCACTTCGTGCTTTGTTTTAAGCACTTCGCAAAGCGCATCTTTAGCGATATCAGGCGTACCCATAAACACTATCCGCATACATGTCCCCTTTTTCAGCATTAAATATCCTACAAAACCAAGGCGTTTTATTCTTCTTTTGCCTCTTCTTTTTCTGCATCAGCATCTTCTACATCGCCAATGGTAGCGTCCAAATCGTGCGGAGTTTCAGGATCATAAAAATACTCAGCCAAGTCGTCGATGGTCACGCCATCCAGATGATTTATCTCATGACAAATACATCTTGCCATCAGGCCCTCGGCCTCCACAAAAAACTCTTTGCCAAACCTATCAAATGCACGCACCTTCACCCATGTAGGCCTTTCAATAGCGCCAAACTTACCCGGAAAAGACAAACACCCTTCATAACTGCGTGATTCGCCTTTTTGCTCCAATATTTCAGGGTTTATAAACTCTATAACACACAGTTCTTCTTCATCTTCTTCATCATATTCATCGTCATCAGTTTCATCACCCAAGTCTTCTTCGTTCATGTCCTCTGCATCTTCATCGAATGAATCTTCCAGCATATCATCATCTTCATCATCCCCTAGCTCAGTGACATCCAGCGCCACAAATACACGACGCAATATGCCTACCTGAGGCGCCGCCAGGCCCAGGCCATCCGCCTCTATCATGGTCTCGGCCATATCTTCCAGTAGTTGATGCAGTCTGTCACCAAAATCTGTCACTTCTCGGCATTTCTTTTTTAGCAGCGGGTCTCCGTCTTTTACAATATTTCGCAAAGCCATATGTTTTCTCCCTATCTTTTTGCTTCATATTAACGTTTATTATACCAATCAAATGTTAAAAAAATGTGGTATCACATTAATTTGCAAGCTTTTTATTTTTCTATCATTATTTTTAACAAACTATTTGTTATCCATCTGTGTGAAAATCCAGCCAAACTGTCACTTTATTCTGCCATGCTTTTTTATTATACTCAGACAACGTATCCCACATAAGCATTCTGAAGTCTGCATCACCCCTGCATTTTATACTTAGCCGATATCGGTAGTTTCCGCCTTGTTTTGCCACTTGCATGACAGACGGCCCCAGCACCCTTAGTGGTATCGGCTTTTTTTTGCTGTGAAGTTTCGCTTTTTCTGTTAATATCTGCGCAAATTCTATAGCCGCGCTTTGTGCATTCTCTTCCACTTTTGCGGCAAATCCCACCATGCACAAAACACAATACGGAGGATACATCGCAAGTTTTCTGAATCCTATTTCTTCTTCGTAAAACGCCTCATAATCTTGTTTTGCGGCCAGCTGCAACACCGGATGGCTAGGGTCCACTGTCTGGATAATGGCGGAGCCCGCCTCGTTTGCACGTCCGCTTCGTCCCACCACCTGCGTTACCAGTGAAAACGCGCCCTCAAACGCACGATAACCCTGTGCAAAAAGTAGGCTGTCTATTCCCACCACACCTACAAGGCCCACACGCTCAAAGTCAAGACCTTTTGCCACCATTTGCGTTCCCAGTAGTATGTCTGCCTTACCGTCTGCAAACTCTGAAAGCATGCCGGCGTGTGCACCTTTACGCTGAGTGGTGTCCATATCCATGCGAAGTACCCGCGCTTGTGGCAGTTTTTCAGCCAGTTCCTCTTCAAGCCGCTGGGTACCCACCCCGGCATATCTCAGCGTACCGCCGCATTCCTCGCACACTTTAGGGGCTGGATCTTTACTTTTTTTACAGTGATGGCAAAGCAGCCTGCCTTGTGCTGTATCATCTTTTTCATTTACATCATCCTGCGTTTTATGGTACACCATCGGTACGCTACAGTCTTCACACTTCACTGCCGTACCGCATTCTTTACAAAGCGCCACCCTGTGATACCCACGTTTATTCAGTAGTAATATCACCTGACGGCCTTCGTTTATCGTCTGCTCCATTGCCGATGTCAGTCTTTCGCTCAAAGCACTGCCTTGCCCAAGTAAAAGCTCTTGCGACATGTCCACCATCTCTACTTTTGGCAGTGGCAAGTCGCCATATCTTTCCTTCAGCGTAAGTAGGTTGTATCGGTTTTTTTCTTTTGCAAAGTAGTAAGTGGATATACTGGGTGTAGCGCTGGCCAATAGTAGTAAAGCTCCATGTTTTGCCGCCCTTAGCCTTGCCACCGACACAGCATCATACCTAGGCGAGCTTTCACTTTGATATGTGTGTTCTTGTTCTTCATCCACCACCAAAAGTCCTATGTTATCAAGTGGCGCAAACACAGCGCTTCGTGTTCCAACCACCACTTTCGCCTTGCCGCTTTGGATGTTTCGCCATTGCAGCACCCGCTGCGTGACAGAAAGGCCACTGTGTTGCACTGCTACTTTTTCTGAAAAAGCCGATTCCAACGCACCCAGCATTTGTGGCGTCAGGCCTATCTCAGGCACCAATATCAGGGCTGTCTTTCCCATGTTTAGTGCATGCTGAATCAAATGTAAAAAAACCACTGTCTTGCCGCTACCCGTCACTCCATGTAATAAATACGGTTTGGGGTTTTCTTGCTCCATCATAGCTTTTAGCTCATCCGCCACATCTTGTTGCGACGGTGAAAGCGACGCTATTTTGTTTTTTTCTGCATTTCTTGGCAGTAGTGTAAAATCTTGCTGTGCCTCTTTATCCCGCTTCGTTTCTATCAAAAACCCTTTTTTTAGCAGTGTGGCACTAACGCCATCACCCACTTGACACACGTCTCTAATTTCCGCTTTGGTGGCCGGAGTTTTCGCCACATATTCCAGCACTCTTCTTTGCTTGTCTGTAATCTTTTCTTCCTGCGATATCTCAGCCGCATGATATACCGACTCAAAAATCCGTGACACTTTCTTTTCAAGACACCACGCATCATTTTTATATACACTTTGATACTGCGCACCTCTAGGGATAACCGCACGCACTGCCTCAAACCAAGTGCAAAACGTAGTTTCTTTCAGATATTTTACAATGAACAGCAGTTCCTCGTTCAGCATAGTTTCTTCTTTTGGCACATCTAATATTTCTTTTGTTCGATTGTCTATTTCTCCATGAAACAGTTCTAAAACCACACCTTGACGTGGTTTTATCTTGCCTCTACCAAATGGTATCAGCACTATGCTACCAACAAAAATATGCCCCGAAAAACTCGCAGGCACACTGTATGTATATAATTTATCGTAAAAAATCCCGGCGTCTGATACCGCCACTTTAGCAAGCTTATTCACTTTTCTGTCTGTCATCCCACGCTCCACTTGGCTTTCTGCATTTTATGCAAGGAGTTTATTCTCCCAGCCTTTGTTGCAACACATCATAAAGTCTATCTGCACACTCTTGCGCATCGTCGTTTATCAAGCGAAAATCATATGTATCCGCCATCTGCATCTCTTTCTCTGCAATACGCATACGCTCGGCCATTACCTCTTCGCTTTCACTGCCTCTACCACGCAATCGACGCTCGTGCTCCTCCATACTCGGTGCTTCGATAAACACCGTGGTACAATCAGGATATATACTTTTCACGTTTGCCGCACCGTTTATTTCAATCACCAATATGCACGCTATTTTATTTTCAATGCGTTTTTGAACTTCATTTTTCAGCGTACCATAATAATTTTTAGCATATACAGCATGCTCAACAAACGCATCTTCTTCTATCATGCTTTTAAATTCTTCCACACTTAAGTAGTAATAATGCTCTCCATTTTTTTCACCGTCTCGAGGTGTACGAGTTGTGGCACTAACGGTCTTTTCTACTCCATCATACTTATCAATGAGATGCTTTACAACAGTATCCTTGCCTATCCCCGAAGGCCCACTAACCACCATTAAATAACGCTGCATTTTATTACTTTCACTCATCGATCGTCTCTCCCTTTATTCGGTTTTCTTGTGTTTCAGACAAACGTCCCGCTACTGTTTCAGGCTGTACCGCGCTTAAAACCACATGATCCGAATCACACACAAGTACCGCTTTTGTGCGCCTGCCGTAAGTTGCATCAATCAGCGTTCCTCTGGTTTTCGCCTCACTAATAAGCCTTTTTATCGGTGCCGATTCGGGACTGAGCACAGCCACCACACGCTCTGCATTCACAATGTTTCCAAACCCTATATTAATAAGTTTCATCCTTCACTTCCTCTGTGCTTATTAAACCCGTTTACTATCATTTTACTCAAGGTTTTGGATTTGTTCCCTTATTTTTTCCACTTCTGATTTCATGTCCACCACTAAACGCGTAATGCTTACTTCCTGGCACTTGCTTCCGATGGTGTTCACCTCACGGTTAAGCTCCTGCGTTAAAAAGTCCAGCTTTCGGCCTATTGTGCCGCCTGTGGTTATAATCTCTTTATACTGCGCCAAATGGCTGTGTAAGCGCACTGTTTCTTCATCCACCGAGGTTTTGTCGGCAAAAATAGCTGCCTCGCTAAGGATGCGAGATTCCTCTATAGATGTGTCTGCAAGCACTTCACGCAAACGCTCTTCCAAGCGCTGTATATACCTTTGCATACGGCCGGCGCTATCTTCTTCCACTTTGCCCAGCATCTCATTCAGGCTTTCAAGCCTTTGATTTACGTCGCACACAAGCTTTTCACCCTCTTGCATACGCATAGCATTATACGTTTCCATGGCGGATTTTAGCACACCGACAACATCTTCTGCCAGCTCACTTTCGTCCACTTCACTGCGCTGCAAAACAAGCACGTCTGAAAACCGTGTCACATGATGTACTTTTACATCATTTTCAATTTTCAAATGCTGCGCCACTGCATTTAGTGCATCATAATATCCTTGTGCCACCGATAAGTTCGGTGAAATTTGCACCTCACCGCCGTCTATTGTTTGTACACCTATATATAGCTCCACCTTACCACGCGACACATACTGAGACACTGTTTTTTTCAGCCTATCATCCAAAAACATCATGCTGCGCGGCAAGCGAGACTGATATTCAAAATATCTAGAATTAACACTTCTTACCTCTACAGTAATTTCACGACCGTGCAACACTTCTTGTGCACGACCGAATCCCGTCATACTCTTTGTCATGAAAACTCCTTCACTGCATAAATTAATATAGAATATCATTTACATATTACATCTTATTTTCTTATTATATTATCACATTTCACCTTATTATCGCAATACAAAACAGGCAAAACACTTATTGTGTCTTGCCTGTTTCTTTGTTTATAAAAAGTTCTTAGTATGCTACGCCTTGAGCTATCATGGTTTGTGCCACTTTCTCAAATCCGGCGATGTTTGCACC
>CAYJIC010000056.1:0-12672 GCA_964370155.1 uncultured Oscillospiraceae bacterium | reverse complement strand
TATACGCTTTTTCTTCATAGCAGGAAGACACCGTGTGTTGCAAAGCTTCCTTGCCGTCTTCTTTCAAACGCTCATGCACAGCCCCCACTATGGCGGAAGAATCAATTCCGCCCGACAGGCACGAGCCCACCTGTACATCGGCGAAAAGCCGCATTTCTACGGCATTTTTAAACATTTTTTTGTATTCTTCGCACCCGTCCTCATAGCTGCCTTTAAACTCTTCTTTGTCTGAAAGTGTAAAATAACGCTCGGTTTCCAGCGTTCTATTTTTTAAGTCAAAGCGCAAGTTATGCCCCGGAAGTAGCTGTGCCACACCCTCAAATAATGTGTTTTCGCCCTCGTCCATCTCGCCCAGCACCAAAAATCTTTCAAGTGCCGGCATGCATGCAAAACGCTGGTTTTCCTGCCATAAAAGTAGCTGTTTTATCTCGGACGCAAAAGCAAAATCACCTTTTTCAAACGTGTAATAAAACGGCTTTATGCCAAACCTGTCCCTGCTGCAAAATAGCATATTTTTACTGCGGTCATATATGCAAAACGCCCACATGCCGTTAAGATGCTGCACACATTCCTCGCCATAGCAGTGATATGCCGCCGCCAAAACCTCGGTGTCGCAACTGGTCTCAAAGGTATAGCCTTTTTGCGACAGCTGTTGTTTAAGTTCTAAAAAGTTATATATTTCGCCGTTGTATGTCAGCACATAGTCTTTATAGACAAACGGCTGTGCGCCGGCTTCTGACAAGTCCAAAATCGCAAGCCTGCGATGGCCAAGGGCAAGGCCGCCCTCGTAAAAGCTACCGCGTGCATCCGGCCCACGGTAATCAATCATATCCACCATTTTTTCAAATTTTTCTTTATCCACCGTGCTATTTGCCTTTGAAAACCCACAAATTCCGCACATATTAACTCCTTAGTCTTCTGTTTTTGACAAGCCATGCGGCAACACGCCCACTGCACGGTTTATCTCATCGTAGAACTCGCCCACTGCATGTAGCGAATGATATTTTTCAGCAAAGTCTCTGGCACGCTTTCCGTGGTTTTGCAGACAATCCGGCTCACTTACCAGCCCACGAAGCACGTTGTACACGGTGTCTACCTCTGCTTGAATAATAGGTATTTCGCCCGGTAATATGCAACCCAGCTGCTCGTAAAGCTTCACGCAATCTTCACGCATATATCCCACCAGCGCCTTACCGTGCGCCATAGCTTCCATCGCAAACATCGCATACGCACCCATGATAAGCTGGTCCACCACGATATCTGCATTTTGCATCTGATTCAGCACTTCTTTATTCGGCATCCCTCTGATAAGAACCAGCTCCACGTTATGCCCTTCTTTTTGCAGGCGCTCAATAGCGCTCACAATATGCTCTGTTCCTTTTATCGCCTTGTGGTTTGGCGCATGTAATACTTTTATCGGTTTTTCTTTTTGTGGGTTCGGATACTGCGGTGTGATAGCACTTGTGTCAATGGCGAAATGACAATGCCTTATCCTGTTCCAAAACGTCATGTAATCGATAGACTCCATCGCCGCAATAACTATATCTGCGCCTTTCGTCCATGCTTTCAGCTGGCGTGTTACTCTTCCGTGATTTTTTTGATAGTGATCAGGATAATCTTTACACAACATTGTGGCCGCCAGCTTGTTATTCGTGCGCTCCAACACTTGACAGTCCGAGCCATATGGCATCACAACTGTTTTCACTCCCGATATGCGAAACAGCCACGGCTCCAAAAGACGCATCCCCGGCACATGGCGCAACGGACCACCGTCAAAATACACGTACATGCACTTATATTTTGCTGCAGCGCGCAAAAAAGACAACGCCGGCAAGTAATAATAAATACGTGCAAACCCTTTATTAAACACTAGATCAAACTCGTTTGTAATATGATATGCTTCGTCTGCAAACGTCTGCACACTGTAGCCAAACTCACGCAATGCTCGCGCCCAATACACATTGTTTATCAGCGGTTGTGGCCCCATGCCGACATCTATTTTTTTTGGCACCATCCGCAAACACACACAACACACTACAAGCAAAGGAAAACAAATCCAATGTAGCAAAAGTATCACTTTATGCACCATCGCCCGCATTACTTTCATGAGTTTTCCTCCATAAGTTTATTTGTAAAAAACACTATATTTCGTCTAAAACAAGTTCTGATATAGGCAAGTTCGGGTATTCAGCTTCATGTTTTTTTGCAATATTTTTCATTTGTTCTTTATATGTAGCCGAAGAAAAGACACTGCCTTCTGCTATTTTTTCTGCATCACTGCTTATCTCACACAACACCAGCATACCCTTGCCACACTGCACCAGCACTTCTCCGTCGGGAAACGCCAAAAGTACCTGCCCGGGGCTTGCGGCTGCTTGCATTTCTTGTTGTAGCGGTTTTGCTTGCCACACAGTGATTTTTTTATCGTTTAGCGTCGTATATGCGCCGGGATATGGACGTCCCAATGCTCGGATAAAGTCATATATCCTATCTGCCGGTCGGCTCCAGTCTATCATCCCATCTTCGGCTGTTCGCTTCGGCAGATATCTACACTCAGTTTCTTCTTGCACCTGCCCATTTTTCAAGCGAAGCGCCCCGTTGTGATAGCTATCTATCATCATGTCAGCCATGGCAATGCCAAACTTTATATAGCTGGTGAAAATATCGTCGGTGTCAGCGTATGAAAAGCTTTTCACATCAATAACATTGCCCGAGTCTATCCCCACATCTATCCAAAAAATCGACAAGGTGAAATCCTTACATCCCAGCATCATTGCCCAGTTTTGTGGGCTTCTTCCTCTTCCTTTGCTTATCCCAAGCGGGCTGCCGTGGCTGCCCACCACACCTATTTTACAGTGTTCAATAAACCAGCCGGGCACTAGCCTTTGCCAGCTTGCCACCAGCACCACGTCTATATCCAGCTCTTTTATCCGTTTTTTGTCTTCGTCATTTTTCATGGTATAGCTTTGCATAGGGATATACTCTATCCCTTCATTCTTGCAAAAGTCTTCATAACACAAATACTCGTTATTTTGGCGGTTTGTTTTTGTATCACAAAGCCCGATAATTCCCTTGATCGGCAGCTGTTTGCACAGCATATGAACAGGTAACCATCCGGTTTTTGTTCCGCACAAAATATAAATATTCATTAAAACTCCTCCGCGCCGTAGTTTTCATTTTCCCTTTTTGACGCTTTCAGCTCTTCACAATATCTTTTCCACGTGGCCTCTTTTTGTCCTTGAATACAGCGCATGATTCGCGCCGCCGGGCTGAGTACTTCCGGTGTCCACCATGCAGGATGGGTAAGAACCTGCAAATTTGAAATAGACGTATCCGCCAGCACCTCATCCAGCCTCCTATACCGCCAATGCCCGTTAGAGTCCGAGCAGTAATCATACCTTTGTGATATATCTTTTGAGTAAGTGTTTATCATTCCCACGTAGTGGCTATCGTTCAAATCCAGCACATTACGAAGCTCGGGCTGATGAAATGAAATGGCCGAAAGACTGCACCCCAGCGCATTCTCCATCAAGGCCTTTTCCTGCATAAAAAACTCTTCTCGAGCTTTTTTGTCGTTAAAGCAGTCACATATAAACCCAAAATCAGCATGCAGGCCTATATCGTGCCCAAGCGATAAAATCTCTTTGGCGCATTGTAGCACCTCTATGTCAAACAAGTTATAAAAATAGCAATGCGGATAGATGAAAAATGTAGATTTCACCCCTTCTTCATGCTCAATTCGTGCCAATGCACGCGCGCGATGCAAAGAATAATCAACATCATGACGCCACAAAATTGTGTTGCCTTGTGTCTCATGCTCTGTATATCCTACAAACTGAAACCTTTCTTTTGCAAGTTTTATCAGTTTTCTGTAGTTTTCCTCGGTGAAATCAGCATACCTATGTTTTTCTGCCGGTGTCATTTAGCTCTCCTCTTTTATTTCAACATGCGCTTTTACTTTATCAGCTTATACGCCTCATAACACTTAGCCACAATTTTTTCGTCCGAGTGATATTTTAGTATCCAGTCTCTGCCACCCTCGGACTTTTCCTTTGCTTTTTGTGGCAAGCTTACCACTTCTTTCATTGCTTTGTAAATATCTTCTTCATCTTCGCAGGCATAATACGGCAAGTTTGCTCCAAAGTATGCTTGCATACGCTTTTCTTGCACCGCACTTGCTATCAGCGGTGTGTTTGCACACAGCACCTCAAACGTGATTGCGCCAAACACCTTCCAATAAAACTGGTCCAGCACCGCATCCACATGCGTAAACGCTTTATGCAGCTCCATTTTATCTATAGGCTTTATCCATGTGGTAAGCCTTGCAAGCTGCTTGCTTTTTTCTATCATTTCCTTAATGCTATGGGTGGCCTCGCCCCATTCGGTCATCACCAAACGGAAGTCATGCCCTTCTTCTGCCAGGCGCATGGCCGCTCTCAGGGCTTTGTCTTCCCCTTTCAAGTACACTGAAAGCCCCTCGTCCCACGTGTGCCGTGACGGGCAAAAAAACAGCGGTATATCACTTGAAACGCCAAACCTTGCGTCGAAATCATTGTTCTCGTTCGCCTTTTGCATTTTTTCCGCCATACGTTGCACATCAAGCCCGTGCAAGGCGAAAATCATCGGTGTTTTGGCGATTTTCGATATGTACTTTGCGCTGTCATAGCAGTCGGTATTAGTCAGCATCATGGCGTTTGCCCTAGCATATGCCAGCATCAAAAGCCGCGCTTCTTCGTCGTTTTGCACCGGTAAATAGCGCAGTGTTCCGTTTTCATACGCGATGTACGGTGTATTACCCGCAAGGTACGGCCAAATAGGATCGCCCGAGTATGCGTGAACAAAGTCATACTGCGCAAACAGTTCTTGATACATCACGGCATCACATGCACGATCGGCCAAGATGCCCTCAAAGTTTTCACCCCACTCAGGGAAAAGTGTTTCGGCATCTTTTTTCACCCTTGCTACTATTTCGGTGATGCCTTCAAGCGCATACATCTCTGCTGTTTCTTTTTCTGAAATTTTGCCTTGATTCTTTTTGATTTTAAGTGATAACAAACGCGGGTTTTTAAAAGCAAGACTAAACGACACTCTTATCATGTCACACATTTTCTCACATTTAGATAAAAAATGTTCTGATTTTGCACCGGCCTTAAACGAAAGATATCGCCGATATCGCTCCATTTTTTTCAGCAACGCATTTGCTTTTTTGGCGTCACCACGCCTTTTTGCCAGCAAATACTTCACACCCAACCTTTGTGACGAAGCACAAAACCACTCAGGACGCTCAAACCCATGCAAGTCCACTTTATGCCACGATGGAAAATTTTGGTTGATAATATCTCCGCTAAAGTCAGCGTCGTCCCACTCAGGCGATGCCATAATATGATAATATTCCACGCTCAACACATCACAGTCGGCACCTTGTTCGTTCAGCATTTTAGATATCTGATACGCATTATTACAAATATTACCTATATGTAAAATTCGCGGTGCACGCCCATTTTCAGCCACGAAACCCTGTATGTAATTTTCGGCGTTTGTCATTTATTTACTCCATTTTTACTATACGTTATAAATATGCCTGTATGCCTCGCAGTTTTTTGCAACAATAGCTTTGTGGCTATGATATTTCATGATCCAGTCTCTGCCTTTTTCTGCTGTTTCGGCGCACTTTTGCGGGTTCAGCAGGCCTTCTGCGGCAGCTTTTGCAATATCTTCTTCATTTTCCACCGCAAAAACCGACCACATGGCGGGAAAAAATCTCAACATAAGCTCTTGTGAAATAGCCTTATTCACCAACACGGCATGTCCGCTCATCAGTGTTTCTATGCCGTTTCCACCCATCAGTGGTAGTAAAAAATTGTCAAACACCAGCCTTGTATGCTGTAAAAGGCGATAGAACTCTTTTTTGGAAAAGGGCCTATGCCATATAATAGCATTTTCAAGGCTCGGACACTCTTTTTTTATCCACTTTTTAAAAGTATCTACGTCACCGCCCCACTCAAGCTGTAAAATTTTAAACGGGTGTGTTTTTCCGTGTTGTGCATACACTTTATCCAGTGCACGATATAAAATATCGTTTGATTTCAGATATGTTCCGTATGCCGCGTCTATATCTATCCTAGCAGGGCAGAAAAACAATGCCTCGCCGTCTTTTACATATGATGTGTCATTTTCTTGCGCTACAGCTTCTTTTTGTTTTTGCAACATTCTTTCTGTGTCGAAGCCATGCAACCCACACACTATAGGCGTTTTGCTGTGTTTTGTGATATACTCTGCCGATGAATAGCAGTCAACATTAGTCACATACACAACATTTGCCGCGGCATAACTAAGCAGCAGCAAATGACCTCTTGTGTTCTCCTCGTACGGAAAAGTGCGCAAAGTGCCATGCTCCCACGCAACATATTTGGTATCTCCCGCAAGATAAGGCCATATTGCCTCGGTGGCATACCCTTGCACTATGTCATACAGCGCAAAAAGCGGCTTATATTCCAAGGCCGTTTTAATGTAATAATCCATCTCGGCTGTAATGGCGATGTCTCTATCCGGAAAATATTCTTTCGCATCTTTTTTTAGCTTTTCGCGTATTTTATGCGCATATTCTTTGGTATACCTTACGTTTTCACTGTTTTTCAAAGCCATTCCCGCAAACGCCTCACAAGCAAACAAAAGCTTGTCTTTAACGGTTTGTATGAAGGGAAAACTGTTACAATCACCTTTTGCCTGCGACAGCTTTTCACGTTGGTTTTCCATTTTTTGCCACAGCATTTTGGCTTTGCGATATTTTCCGCTTCTTTTTGCTATAAGATAATCAATAGCAGTTTTTTTTGGCGCCTGGGCAAACCATTCCGGGCGCATAAACCCATTTAAGTCTACATTGTTCCAGTTTGGACACTGCTGGTTTTTTACTTCGCCCGAAAAATCCGCATCGTCCCACTCGGGCATGCCCATCACATGATAATAATCAGCACACAACACATCACAATCAGCACCCTGTGCATTCAGCATCTTGGCTGTTTGGTATGCGTTGTTTGCAATATTGCCCACATGCAGTATTCTGGGCGCACGCTTATATACTTTTTTAAAATCTGCTATCCACTTTGCGGATGTGTCCGCAGTAAAAGTAGGCATGATATCTCCTTACAGCGTGAAACTTTTTCTCACTTTTTTTCTTCAAGGGCCAACAGCCGATTTTTCAGCTCTTCCACCTCTGCATGTAGCGCGGCAATCTCGTCTTCCGCCACCATTCCAAGGCGTGCGCGCAAACTACCTATCACGTCTGATGCCCGCTGGTAATACACATCGTCGTAAGACACACCGTAAATAGTCAAAAATCCGTCGCCTGTTGCAACGCTAACGGCGCCACTTTGGCGGCAGATATCCGTCACTTGTCCCGGTGTTGCAAGGCTTGGCACCGAAAACTTGCCCACCGCCACTTGCCATATCACAAGTTTTTTGTTCTTATAGTATGTATATGCGCCGGAAAACGGCCTTCCTGAGGCACGCACCAGGCGCTCTAGGTCCGCAGAAGATCGCCGCCAGTCCAGATAACTGTCCGCCAAAACACGAGGATATACCCTTAAGATATCTGCCGGGTTCGTGCTTTGTTTTATAGGCGCAATACCGCCGCTTGCAAGGCCTTCCGCCGCTTGCATGTATAGCATCGGCATGCCGGCTTCCAGTGCGTCATACACCTCGCCCACGGTGGTTTGCGGTGATAGCGGAATGTTGCCTTTCAGTATGATATCGCCGCTATCAAGCTCGCCCGGAGCCATTTTATGTATTGTCAGGCTAACGTGATCTTCCCCGTTTATTATCGCCCAGTTTGGGCAAGCGTTGCCACGATACCTTGGCAAATCTCCGGGATGTGCATTTAGTATCCCAAGCGGAAAAAGTGATGTTATTTCCTCGTTTAAAATATACGGCCAGTTCATTGAAATACCTATATCTGCCCTACAGTTTATTATCGCTTCTTTATGCGGCTCAAGATTTGCACCTTGCAAAAAAACAGCACCTAAGCTTTCAGCCAAAGTTTTAAAGTCCTCGGCTTTCACTGTGTATTCCGGTGCTGCTTTACATGTAGCAACAAGGACAACTTCGTGTCCTCTTTGGGCAAACATCTGGGCCGTCTTATATAAAAGCTGGGTACGCCCTATTATGGCAACTCGCATATCGCTCACCTCTATAATATATTTCTATCAGTCGGGATAAATATTCCTTAAAAGGTCAAAATTATATCCCCTGTCTTTAGCTCCTTTTATCAGATCATAAAGAAAGTCTCTGTCGCCTTTATCACTTTTGTTTTGTATTTCACGTAGTTTTTCTGGACAATGAAAATGCGGACGCGCTTTTTCATACCGTTCCATGGTATCGGTGTTCAAATATAAATGTATCGGATGAAAATCAAACACTTTTAGGCACGAATTATCCAAAAATGGGTCTACATCCCAGCTATCCCAATATTTCCGCTCCATTTCGGCGCAATGGATGTCGTCTTCCCAAAAATACGGCACACGCAATATTCCTGTCCAGTGGTAAAACGCACGTAAGTTCATCCCACTTTGTAGTGTTATAAGCAAGTTTGATTCTCGTAAAAAGCCCATATCTGTCATCAAATCCAGCAATCGTGTGCTTTGCACCAGCCCATGACTGCGTATGGTAGTGGCCTCGGGTAGCAGGTCTCTATATGTTTGTAATATTTCTTTCGCATAGTCTTGAAACAGTGAAACGTCACTATTTCCAAGCTGCAGCGGAATAAAGTTAGGATGTGCTCCCAGTTCTATGTTTGGGTTTGCCCGCATTCTTGCCAAAAGCGGAGTATCATGCGTGACAAAAATAGTAGCCGGCACCTTTTCTTTTTCAATGATGTCCAGCATATGAGCAATTACTTCATCGTGCGCCCAATCGACATCAAAAGTCAAATATACTGTTTGGCGGGTGGATTTCATGTGGTGTCCTTTCGCATAACATTGATGTAAAACACAGGAAAATTTGCTATAATAAGTATTGTAAACAAAATGCGGAGGGCGCTTCATGGATAAAAAACACGAAAACAAAGCTTTTTTTGGTATTGTAATGCCCGTTTATAATACCGGCAGTTTTTTGCGCCTTACTGTAAATAGTATCCTTTGCCAGTCTTTTTCTGATTTCGAGCTGCTTTTGATAAACGACGGAAGCACAGACGGCAGCGGCAACATTTGCGACGAGTTCGCCTTGGCAGACACTCGTGTTCGTGTACTTCATCGTCAAAACAGCGGTGTGGTCGCCTCCACCAACATCGGCCTTGAACAAGTATGTGCCGAGTATGCCTATTTTGTCGATCATGACGACATTTTGGCCGAAAACGCACTGCAAACAATGCACGATGCTATCACGTCACAACCGGAGCCGCCCGACGTGCTGGTGTGTAACTTTCAGTACCTAAAAGACGGCACAGTTTCTTCCAGCGGTATTGTCTTACCAAAAGGCCCCGTGCCCACAAATCTTGCCCAGCGTCGAGATTATTTTTACGATAAGCTGTTCTTTGCGCCGCTGTCCATGGTACTTGCACTTTGGACAAAAGCCATGCGAGTAGACTTTTTGCGTTCCTCCAATATTTCGGGAGATACACGCTATATCAGTGCAGTGGACGGAGACATCACCATAAAACTGATAAACTCAACTTCAAGGTTTATATTTTGCGATGTACCCGTTTATCAGTGGCGGGTGGACGAGCGCCAAACATTATCTCGGACATCATCGCCAAAAGTGGTGAAAGCTCGCCTCCAGTGGTTTCGGCATGTGTTTTACCTTTCTTTCCAAAAAGGTCTTTCAAAAAAGACGCGCCTGAAAATGCGCACTTTTGCCCTTTCAGAAGAAAAACTACAGCTGGATCAAATGAAATCATCCGCTATGCCACACTTTTTTTGGCACAAACTAAGCTACACTTTCCGCCGGCCGTTTGGCCCTATGCCGTGGTATTTCACCAGCGGGTGGTATTGGCGCATTGTCTATCCTTTAGGCGCTGTGTTTGGACATAAACGTGTGCAGGGCTTTTTTGCTTCTTTTCGCAATACTCCACCGCCCGAAAGCCCTAACTCAAACCAGTAACAGCCATCTATTTCAGCTAGATCGTGTCGGCAGTAACATCCGGTAAACGGATGCTGTTCCAGCTACGGTCAAACCAAGATGTTGGGTTGTCCCATCCACTCACTTTAAAATATGTACGGTCGGTGATATTTTGCGGCGACTCATATGTTTGTGCTTTTACATCTTCGTTGCAATATACTTCAATAACAAAAAAGTAATCTCCCGGCACAATTCCGGTGGTATCAAGCGAGAAGTTTGTCTCGTTGATGCCACCTATATTTTTTGCCTTAAACGAATCTGACACGCACAGTCCCACTATGCCTGCATTAAAACTATTGCGCACAAAAATACGCATTTTATAGTCGGTCGGGATTCCCTCTTCCTTCCATGTAAGACAAAACCCTATCTTTTCGCCCGAGCGACACACAGCGTCGCCACCGCCCTGCACCGCCATGGCAATACACTTGATAAGGTGACCGCTTTTTGTAGGTTCGGTAACAGTATTCTGCACAATAGGAAATTTCGACTCGAAAACTATATTCTCTTTTTCTATCCAGTTTCCAAGCCCATTTAGGTACGAAGAAATAGCCTTGTCAACCGGCGCGTCCAGCACCATTCGGCCTCTGTCCAGCACAATACCACGTGTACACAGCCTGCGCACCGTGTCCATATTATGGCTAACAGAAAGCACCGTGCGCGCCTCGCTTTTCACAATCTGGTTCATTTTTTGGATGCATTTTGCCTGAAAGCGCACATCGCCAACCGCAAGCACCTCGTCCACAATCAATATGTCGCTGTTCAAATGCGAAGATACCGCAAACGCCAGCTTCACATACATGCCGCTGGAATATCGCTTCACCGGCGTGTCTATAAACTCGGCCACCTCAGAAAACTCTATTATATCATCCACAACGGCGTCTATCGCCTCGCGTGGCATACCAAGTATGGCGCCGTTCATGTATATATTTTCACGTCCGGTCATGTCCGGGTGAAATCCTGTGCCCACTTCCAGCATACTGGCAATATGACCTGTGGTGGTGACGCTGCCGCTAGTGGGTGTGGTGATGCTGGAAATAATCTTCAAAAGTGTGCTTTTTCCGGCACCGTTTGCCCCAATAATGCCTATAGCTTCGCCTTTTTTCACCTCGAAGCTGACATTTTCAAGAGCGTTAAACGTGGTGATGCCTTCTTTTTGCAAAGAATAATCGCCACCGTCCGGCACTTCACTTTCAACCATCTTATTCGGGTCTTCTTTTTTACGCATACGCGCCATAAACCCTTGAAATTCCGCTATAAACGAGCCTCTGTTCAGCGCGCCTAAACGGTATGTTTTTGTGACATTATCTACTTTTATTACAACATCTTTATCCATATGCTTCCTCTTAGTTTCATCGGCTTTGCTTTTTTCTCGAAAAGCAACATATCTACTACTGTTTTAAGTGACCGCCGCCTGTCTTGATTTCTTACACTGTATCAACAAAAGTTTTTTCTGCACGATTGAACAACAAAATACCCACAAAAAGCGAGAGTATACACAAAAACGTGCTGATACCTAAAAACAACCAGTCCCACTCGCCCACACCGGTAAACGCAAACCTAAACGCCTCTGAAAGCGAAGACATCGGGTTCAGCATTATGGCAGTTTTTGCAAGGCCATCCAGCGCCGAGATGGGATATATAATAGGTGTTACAAACATCCACAGCTGTACGGCAAAACCCACCAGCATGTGCAAGTCTTTATACCGTGTTGTGAGCGCTGTAACAATCAGGCCCACGCCCGTGCCTAAAATTACCACTAAAAAGATAATGATTGGCACAAACAAAAGATATATAGACGGGCTCATGGCGCTACCCGTAAATAAAAATATCAAGTACACCACTAAAAACACGCAGAACTGCACAAGATAGTTAATGAGCCCTGATATAATAACGGAAATCGGCATGGTCATGCGCGGAAAATACACCTTGCCGAATATATCACGGTTTGTGGTGAATGTAGACGAGATAGTAGTAAGGTTAAACGAAAACAGTATCCACAGCGTATTGCCTGCAAGATAAAACACAAATCCCGGCACGTCTCCTGTCGAGAAATTTGCTATGTTTCCAAACACCACAGCAAACATCAGCGAGGTAAGCAGTGGGTTCAGCACCACCCAAAAAGGCCCTAGCACCGTTTGTTTATACATTGTTGCGTAATATCGCTTCACAAACATATATATCAGGTCTTTATACGCTACTAAGTCTTTTATATTCAGCTTGAAAACAGACGAGTCCGCTTTATTAACACGTTTTACAGCACTGTTCTTTTCCATTTTTACTTCCTTTTTGCCTTCTTTTAAAACCAGGTATTAAGCAGCTCGTTGAAATTCAGCAAACTCCAAATAAGCAGTCTGCGGTTTTGGCTGCCGTCCATATGCTCTGCCACCAGGCCCTGCACTGTTTTCGGGTCTAAAACTTCCCAAATACGTGCGTCTTTGTTTTGCACCACGCTGTCCACCATTTCCCTGCACTCGTTTCTGAACCACGATGCATCCGGCGCTGAAAAGCCTTGCTTGTCTGCCCTGTCAATATCTTTCGGGATATATTTTTCCATAGCTTTAC
>CAYJIC010000055.1:0-12898 GCA_964370155.1 uncultured Oscillospiraceae bacterium | reverse complement strand
GTTACTTTTACCTATTTTTGTTTTATTAATCATTTAAATAATTCCTTTAACCAATTTATATACACCTATTTAATATTAGCCTATGGCTAATATTAATGTGCCATTTGCCCGGTTGCCACATAGTGGCGAGGGCAAGGCATTTAAATAAAGTTATAAATAATCTTAGATTATTTATATTATAACTGAATTTTAAACCTTTGCAATAAATATTGCATATAATCGCTATATTGCACTGCCTTCCATAGCTCGTATTTACTTTGAATCATTCTTATTTTAGTAAAAAAACTCGTCATCCACAAACGCAGTGAATGACGAGTTTTGATGTTTAAATATAAACTAAAAACCAAATTATGAGCGCTTATCTGAAAGGCCGATTACCTCATAAGTTTTCTCGTCTACCTTTACACCGTAGTCTGATAAAGCTTGCTCGACAGTAATATATTCGTTTTTAACATCCATTGCAACTTTCTCGGGCTCACGTTTTAGCGGATCACCATAACCACCACCTGTTGCGGTAACCATACGAATAACGCAATCTTTATCGCAGATTCTACGCGCCGAAACGTTGGTCGGTGGGTTAACTGTTCCATCCGGGTCAATGAATTGGAAGTAGTTATTAGAACCCTCTTTTCCGCCCGACATGCCCCACACAGGGATTTTATGCCGTCCGAATGCGCCTGTAAATGTTTGATTATCGTTCATTGAACGATAAGAACGAACACAGCCGCTGCCGCCTCTAAACTCACCTGCGCCTTTTCCGTCGGTGTTTAGGCTATACTCATCTATTCTGATTCCATAACGGCTTTCTGCAAGCTCTACCGGCACATTAAATGTTTCACCATCGGCAAGACAAAACTGGCCAACAGTGCCATCACGGCCCACGCTTGCACCCCAGCCGCCAACAGTCGGCTCGATAATCAGATATTCTTTACCTGTATCTTGATGTACACCCGCCATTAAAACAGTGCACACAGACAACAAATGGCCTGCTCCAAGATACTCCGGGAATACCGGGGCAACAGCTTTCCACACCAGCTCTGCTGAATATAAAAGACTTTCATAATAACAAGATGTTGGCGCAGGACGATGCGCATGGAATACACTGCCCTCGTTACAAATTATTTTCAGTGGCTTAAATATACCATCATTAACAGCAACCCGTGGGTTGACAATAGACATGAATATTGCCTTTACACCTGCATATGCAGCCGTGCCACCTGCGTTGATTGCACCAAGAACCTGATCTGAGCTTCCTGTAAAGTCAGCTATAAATTCATCATCGGTAATGGTCACCTTTACCTGCACACGAACTTGGTTGCCGTGTCCGTCATCGTCGATGAATTCTTCCATTTCCCAGCTGCCTTTAGGCATTTCTTTAAGGCGATTTCTTGCCACTGCTTCGCCTTGTTCTATCAGCCTTGACATTGAACTTTTCACAGTTTCCACGCCATATTTGTCGCAAAGCTCGTTAAGGCGTTTATAGCCTGTTCTTAGCGATGCAATTTGTCCCCACATGTCACCTTCAGCAATTTGAGGATAACGCACATTAGACTGCATCATTTCCCAAACCTGTGGCACAAGCTCGCCTTTATCTACGATTTTAACGCCTGAAAAGCAAAGCCCCTCTTGATAAACATTGGTAGCATCTGTTGTAAAAGATCCGGGAGCCATGCCGCCTACATCTGTCCAGTGTGCCTTGTTTCCGGCAAATCCTATCAGTTCATCTTTGTAAAATATCGGCATGCACATGCCGACGTCTGAAATATGTGTGCCGCCACCAAGGTATGGATCGTTGATGATAAAAACATCACCGGGATTAAAGTTTTCATCCCCAACTTTTTCTTTAACAGCGGTAATCATGGGTGAAATCATGCCTATAAAACCTGTAACCCCGTTACCTTGTGTAAGCAAGTTTCCATCTTTATCGGCTATGCCACTCGCATAGTCCAGTGTTTCATAAATAATCGGGCTCATTGAAGTTTGTGCAAAAGCATAAAATATTTCATTACCGATTGCCAGCATTGAGTCTTTAACTATATCTAAGGTAACAGAATCAATTTTATTTTTACTCATTTTTATACCTCCGTTTCTACTATCAAGTTGCCGTATTTGTCAACATGTACAGTTTGGCCGGGGCAAACTACCGTGCAAGCCGTTGGTTCTTCAATAACTGTCGGCCCGTTTATACTATCGCCATATCCCAGTTTGGTTCTGTCGTATATTGCGCTATTTACCCAGCCGTCACCTGTGTAATAAACATCCCTATTTTCAACATATGCACGAGAAATATCGCCATCCAGCTTTGGCATTTCAGGCAATGACGGCTTTTCAAGTATGCCGTATGCAACAAGATGGAAATTAACTATCTCAATCGGAGTATTGGGAAGTTTGAAAGTATAAAAATGTTCATGCACTGAATGGAATTTTTCACTGATTTCGGCCTTGTTTTCCTCTGTCCATGGAAACGCCGGAGATTTCACTTGGACTGTGTGCTCTTGTCCGAGATATCTCATATCCGCAATGAAATCATAAGCAATATTTTCCGATGAAACGTCTTGCTCTGCAAATTTCACTTGTGCTTGTTTTACAAGCTCGTTCCATACCTCGTTAAGCTCGCTTATGTCGGTGGTATTAAATGATGTTATTTTTGTTTGAATAAAATCATTTCTAATATCAGCCATAAGCATACCCCATGCAGAAAAAACAGATGCCGCCACAGGGATAATCACACGTTTAATGTTCAGCTCTTTAGCAAGAGTCGGGCCATGCATTGGGCCACCACCACCAAAGGCTACCATCGAGAAATCACGTGGATCATAGCCACGCCTTACAGATATTAGTTTCAGCGCATTGTTCATATTCGAATCGGCAATTCTTATGATATTCGTTGCAGCATCTTTAGCGTCCACCGACAGAGGCTTACCTATAGTATCTATAAGTGCTGTATTAATTGCCTCTACATCTACACTACCGTCAAAATACTTTGCCGAAAGTCTGCCGGCAATTAGGTTGGCGTCTGTTGTTGTGGGCGCAGTTCCTCCTTTGCCGTAAGCCACGGGACCCGGCAAAGCGCCGGCACTTTTTGGGCCAACACGAAGTGAGCCTGTTTCATCAATCCATGCAATAGACCCACCGCCATTGCCAATTTCAACAATATCAACAACGGGTGTCATTATGGGATATCCGGGATTTGCATCATCTTTTTCTATGTAATACGATGTGGTAACTTTTGTTTCACCTTTGTCTATCAAAGAGCATTTTGCGGTGGTTCCTCCTACATCGAATGCAATAATATTCTCTTCGCCTATGCATTTTCCAAGAATACTTGCACCCAGCACTCCTGCAACAGGACCTGACTCCACAATATTAATAGGTGTTTCTTTTGCTTGTCCGAAAGTAGTTGTGCCGCCATTAGACTGCATTATATATCTATTATCGCAAATATCTGCATTGTCCAGTTTTGCTTTGAGCTCATTGATATAATTTGACGCGATAGGCATTACATAAGCATTTAAAACAGCTGTTGAGGTTCTTTCATATTCACGCCATTCTTTTGTTATATTAACAGATGGCGAAACAATAATTTCAGGCCACAGCTCTTTTATATATTCAACCGTTTCCAGCTCGTGCTTATCGTTTGCATAAGCGTTAATATAGCAAACAGCTATCGCTTGTACACCCTCATTTTTCAGATATTCAACTTCACGTTTTATATCCTCGCGGCAAAGCTCGGTTATAATCTTGCCGTCATAGCTGACACGCTCTGTTATTTCGCGTCTTAGATACCTTGGTATAAAAGGCACAGGTTTTTCAAAAACAATATTGAATAAGTCAGGGCGATTGCCACGTGCAATTTCTAAAACATCTCTAAAGCCTTTTGTTGTGATAAGTGCTGTTTTTGCACCTTTTTTCTCAGTAAGTGCATTGATTATGGTAGTTGTCCCATGGAAAAACACCTCAATGCTTTGTGATGATATTCCACTTTTTTCAAGCACATCCATAACACCTTTTTCAAAGTTTGGTGGAGTTGTGTGTGCTTTTTCTAAGCAAATTTTACCATCCTTATCTATTGCAACAAGGTCTGTAAAAGTGCCGCCAATATCAGTTGCTACTTTCATGTTTTATTCCCTTTCTTTTGCTTATTAAAGTCCCTCTGTAAATTGATCCGGTGCAATCTTCGCCTTTGCTTTCATGCCAAAATAATAAATTACTGCTGCTAGTGCAAGTGATTGTATCGGTGGAATACCTATCGGGAAAACATATGTTGTGATATAGCCAAAAACCGCTCCTAAAACAAGTGCGATGGTTGCCACATAGTTCCAGCCAATCCTGTTTTTCCAAGTACCTTTTCTCATGAAAAAGTCCACAAATATAACTGCGGCAATACCCGGATATAGCAAAGAAGAAAGAGTTAATAGATCCATAAAATAGTTCAGTATACCCGCAAGCGCAAGTGCAATTGAGATAACTGTGCCCACACAAGTGATAACAATTCTTCCTTTGTTGCTATCAATATTTAAAATGTTGGCAAAAGAAAGACCCATAGTGTAATTGTTTACAAGCTGGCTGGTCCATGAAGCAAGCCAAAGAACTATAAAGCCCCATACGGGAAAACCAAGATTTTGCATTACAGCAACGATATCGGCAGTTCCGTTACCTGCGGCCATAATACCACCAACAATGCAAAGCGGCACGCCAACACCGATAATGCCCAGCGGAATCAAAATATTATCTTTCCAACGTGGTTTTGCATAGCGAGTATAGTCTGCAGCTATTACAAACTGAGAAACATTAAGCCCCAGCAACGTAGTAATTCCCGCAAAAAAAGATAAATCGCCACTGCCCTCATAGCTAATAATAGCGTCCCAACCAACATTGCTGAAAGCAAGATAAATTCCAAAAACACATAAAAGCAAACCACATGGAACAGCAAGATAATCTGTCCATTTCATTGAAGTAAACCCTGAAATAGATGGCAGTGCAAATAGTATGCCTACAATTGTAGTCACAACTGCCCAAGAGAAAATATCAGTTGTATAATCAATGCCCAATATAACACATAGCGCATTGCCTGTAACTGCGGTTTGAATTGCCCACCATCCCATACTTACAATGCCTATTACAATAGCGATGATAAACTTCGCTTGCTTATCACCAAACCCTTGCCGTGCAATAACAGAAGATGAAAGACCGGTTTTTGCACCGATATATCCGCAAACTGCATTACCGCCCCAAGTAAATACAAGAAATGTTACAAGTACAACCGGAATCATCCCCACAAGCCCAAATGCGCCTATTAAAGATGCACCAATCATCAAAACAGGCACACAAAACTCAAGCCCACCAAAAATAACCGCCGGTGTAATCCAATTTTGCCTGTTTTCGAGAGGCACCGGCGATAAAGCCACATCCTCAAATTTTGCCTTGCCTTCGGATTTTGAATCATTCATACATTTCTCTCCCCCTTGCCAACACAATATGATTGTCTTGACCATATTTTATTACTATCCCTTTTTATCCCATTTCTCAGGCATTTCAACCGGATTTTTTGTTATGGGTGCAGGATAGCTTTTGCCATAGTATTCTATCGTCACTTTTTCAATTGTAATATCTTTTTTGGGAGTATTTATCTCAACACCTGGAAGTGAGGCTATCTTCACCGAGTATGTTTCAACTTTTTCATATTCTTTCAAAAGCTGACTGCCTTCGATGATACGACCCAGCACCGGGAAACGCCCTACAAGCTCATCACATTCTCTCAAAGGAAAAAACACTTCACCGCCCGCTATTTCGTTATCACCATAGCCGCCCATACACATCATCCCATGGCTTATCATCATATTGTTTTGCAGCCTCGCCTCATTGTCGATAAAATATTTTGCTTCCTCTCGTCCAAACGCTGTATAACTAAAGTCAATCCAACATCCCGGCACAATACGCTCTATTGCAAACCCGTTATACACGCCAAGCTCGGCAAGATATATGAAACTATTAACTGTGTTGGGTGCAAGCTCTGGCAACAACTCAACTTTTATTATATTTTCATTTTGCATATAAAATGTTGCAACAGGATTCATACCCTACTCCTTAAAAAATTTTATCAATATCTTACCATAACTTGGATATTATATCACAATTTGAATATTTTATCAATGTTTTCTGTATATAATAGTTAAAATATTCAGCTTTTATGCATAACGCACGAACTACTTAAAATTATTTAAGATTGCATATCATAAAACTACGTGCAACCACATTTTACACTAAAATTATATCGTCACAGTAAAAATCCACCGCCTTAGCCGGTGGATGGTGGATGGTGGATATTCCATTGTCATGATATAGCCTAGTAACTTTAAGACATTTATGACGCAAAATCAAGCCATAACTTACTAATGTGATGGGCATGGATGCCTTATCCCCGAATATAAAACCTGCTATTTTCACCGCTTATTGTAAACATATCAAATTCAAGCTGTCAATAGTTGCGTTTTATCATCTAGCACACCCCTATTATTCAACGCTTTTCAATGATTCAATCATATCAATTTTGCGAAGCCTTGATAGCATTAATCTATTAATGATTAAAGAGAACGCAAAAGTTAAAAGCACTGAGTATACTATACTCGAAAGCGAAACAGTGCGAACAAACATTATAAAGCCCATCTCAACCTGTGTGATTATAAAGTTGTGCGCCCATATACCAAGGAAAACACCCAGTAAGGCACCGAAAATTGTCAGCACCATATTTTCTTTAAAGATATAGTCCTTAGTCTCGCTATGCCTAAATCCTAAAACTTTTAAAGTTGCAATTTCTCGTTTTCGCTCGCTTATGTTTATACTTGTTAGGTTGCTAAGAACTACAAACGCAAGTGCCGCCGCAGAAATTATTATGACAGCCACCACAATATTCATACTGGTTGAAATATTGTCAAAACTTGATATAACACTCTCGTTTAACGTTAGACCGTTAACATTATCAAGATTCAATATTTCATCTCGAGTCATTTCACCACTTAAATCACCATCTATTAATATCGCATTACTTTCAAGAGTTTCTGAAAACAACGCCTCATAATAGACACTACTCATTAAAATCTCATGGTTTATATATTTTTCGTATATCCCGCCTATAGTTGCGATTTGAATTTCGCCGTTAATGCTTTTTATCCCAACCTCGTCTCCTATGCCAACACCTAATAATTCAGAAAGTTTTTTGTTAATCAGCAGTGAATCATCTGATAGTGTCAGCTCGTTTTTTGTGTTTGTATCTCTGATAACATTCATGCTTTTCAGCTCATCATTGTCATCATACACTTGAATATAAGCTACAATCTCCTCATCTTCAAAAGTGGTTTGTGAAGCATAGGTTGTGATTGCCTGCATTTCAAGGCTATCGTCAATATCATTAATCTCGCTTATTATATCATCGGTATCTTCTGTTTTTTCTGATGTTGATACTAGTGCTGTGTATAAGGTTAGTTCATTGTACTGAATATCAGCAATACCACCTATTGAGCCTTGCATTCCAAACCCACTGACAAGCAGACATGTGCAACCGGCAATCCCAACAACAGACATGAAAAATCTCTGCTTATATCGAATCAGGTTTCTTGCCGTCACTTTATTCGTGAAAGAAAATTTATTCCAAATAAACGGTATTTTTTCCAAAAACACTTTTTTACCTGCAATAGGAGCTTTTGGACGCAGTAATACACTTGTCACCTGTGTTGTCTCTACTTTAATAGAACTAAAAGTGGTAAGTCCCATTAAAACTAGAAATATAACTACTGCCACTATCATATTAAACCATGGTGTTTCATAACTAAGCGGTGGAAGGTTATACATAATATTCCACGTTCCATACACGATAGGCGGAAAGATCATAATACCAAGTATCGCGCCTATTACTCCACCTATTAAAGTAGCGCTAAGTGCGTATATCAAATATTTTGAAGCGCACTTAAACTTGCTATAACCGAGCGCACGAAAAATCCCAATTTGGCCTCTTTGTTCATCAACCATACGCTTCATCGTGGTCAAACACACAAGTGCAGCGACAAGGAAAAAGAAAATAGGAAATATGAGACCAATAACTTGCATTTGATTTACTGTATCTTTGTATGTCGCCATTGGATAGTGCGTATCCCTTGTTAAAAGCGTCCATTCTCCATCTTCAAGTTTGTCAATTTCTGCTTTTACACTCTCGAGTTCAGCTAAAGCATCATCAAACTCTTTTTGACCATTTTCAAGAGCGCTTGTGAGCTCCAGTTGCGCCTCTTCCAAGGCCTGCTCGCTTTTGTCAAGCTCTGCTTTGATTTGCGCAGCGACAGTTGGGTCAGGCGGAAGTTGCAGCCTTGCGTTTGCGATTTCTTCGTATCCTAAATCAATTTCATCCTGTGCTTTTTGCATTTCGGCACTGAAATCATCTAAATTTTCATTGTATTCTTGCAATCCACTCTCATACTCTAAAAGTGCATCTGACTTTATCTTTTCTGCCCTGTTTGATTCTGCGCTTGCAATCACGTCTTCTATAACTATTTGTTTTTCGTCAATTAAACTTGAGTATTCTTCGCTAAAAAAATCAAGCGTAGCCGCCTCTTTACTTGATATATAAGCCGTCGTATAAAAATCTGAAACAAAAGATTCTTCGGGCAGGTAGAGAAAAGAGTTGAGTGTTAAACTATCAAGAGTCCCATTTCCTTTTTCAAGGCTCATATAATTTGGGGTATTAACTATCCCAACAACAGTATATTCTGTATATTCAAAAATCTCATCAAGCTCTACAGAAGCTCGTTCAATCGTGATAACATCACCAATTTTAGGAGTTTCATATAAATCGTTCGGAGCCTCTGCTAAGATTTCATCAGGCTCAGCCGGGTATCTGCCGTCTACCAGTTCAAACTTGTTTATAGAGCTATCTTCGTTCCATGATTCCACCCGGAAGATATAATCAGTTTCACCGAACATTCCTTCAACATCATAAAAATGCCCACCTTCAACAATAAAATCTTCATCCATGTCTTTAAGTGTATTAATGTCATCGTTATCAAATCCGTAATTTGAAAAAAGCTGGAAATCAAACAAAGAATAGTCATCTAAATAGTTATCTACACTTTGACCCATAGCAGAGGATATAGACAGCATTCCGGCAAAAAAAGAAACACCCATAAAGACAATCAAAACTAATAAGATGTATTTACTCAAGGATTTTTTTATGGTACGAAAAGTATCGAGAAGTAATTTATTTTTCATTTACCACTCGACCTCCTCGATAGGCATTGGGGAATTATTTAAAGTGACCGATGAAATCTTGCCGTTTTTAACTTTTATAACTTTATTGCCGATAGGGCAAAGCGCAAGATTATGTGTTATAAGAACCACGGTCATATTATACTTTTTGCAAGTATCTTGAAGTAGTTTTAATATTTGCTTAGAAGTCTCGTAGTCAAGCGCACCTGTGGGCTCGTCACAAAGTAGTAATTTAGGGTTTTTCGCAAGAGCTCTTGCAATGGCAACTCTTTGTTGCTCTCCGCCCGAAAGTTGTGCAGGGAAGTTGCCTGCGCGTTCTTTTAAACCTACCATGCTTATTATTTTATCTGCATCGAATGGATTTTCTGATATCTGTGTGGCAAGCTCAACATTTTCTATAGCTGTTAGGTTTTGAACTAAATTGTAAAACTGAAACACAAACCCTATGTCAAATCGTCTATATTCGGTTAATTCCCTCTCGCCTACAGAACTGATTTTCTTGTTATCCACCATTACCTCGCCGGAAGTAGCATAGTCCATTCCGCCTAAAATGTTGAGTATTGTGCTTTTTCCGGCGCCTGAAGCGCCTGCAACAATAACAAATTCACCCTTGTTTATTTCAAAGTCCACGCCGTCAAGAGCCTTTATATCAACTTCTCCTACACGATATGTTTTTTTAACATCTGAAAATTTTATATAGCTCATCTAATCCTCCGTAAATGTGTGGTATTGCGATTAATAACAAAGACAAATTGATTTGTTTTTCAAGCTTTGGTCACCTATTGCTTGGACAAGAAAATAAGCAACATCTTCTCTGCTAATATTTTTGCCGCCTTTAGGCACAGAAACATCAGAGGTTCTAAATTTTTTAGTCATTTCTCCGTCTGTCAAAGATAAAGGCCTTAATATTAGGTAATCAAGCCCACTGTTAATAATCAAATTTGCAGCAATTTTATGGTCAGAAATGGCATTTTTGAAAAATATATTTACAAACAATTTTGCAATAATCCCCGACATTTCATCATGAATTCCGGCTGAGCTTATATGAAACATTTCTCTAACGCCTGATTTTTTTATTGCAGGAACAATAACCTCAATCATATCGGATAACAACGTAGACTTATTGTTTGCATCTCCTCCGAGACAAGATATTGCAAGTTCTGCACCTTTTGACACCTCAATAACCGAGCTTTCATTAAACAAGTCAGCAGTTTTCACTATAAGATTATCATGAAAAATTTTTATTTTACTCTCGTCTCTTACAACCGCAGTAACTTCATGTCCTGCGTTTAATGCTAAATCTAAAACTATGCGGCCTGTTTTGCCACTTGCGCCAAATAATACTATTTTCAAAATTCAAATATCCTCCTAATCAATATTTTCCAGCACCGAAAATACACTTTTCATGTATGTATACATAATTTTCCTGAACTCTTCTTTGCTTATATTGCTGTTATACTTCAAACTTACACCTTCTCTGATTCCTGCAAAAATTGATTTTGCTATCATTCTAGATAATATTTGAAGTTTTTCATCTTCTTGTACCGTTCCTTTTTTTGTCATAAACACAACCGACGTAATCAATTCGATAAGATCATTTTGATAATCACAATTAATTTGTTCATCATCGACAATTATATTCATTTTTGCCGGAAAATCGCTTTGCAACTCGACAATATTATCAACCCAGTTAAGCAAAAATTCATTAACCACTTCACCATTCAAAAGATCTTCATTACTTAAAAGCCTAAAATCATAATTGTTCAGTTTTGTAAGTAAAGGAGACAAAACCGCATCCACTAAATCTTGCTTGTTTTTAAAATACCTATAAACATTCCCAACCGGGGTTTCGGCATTTTGGGAAATCTCTCTCATGGACGAATTTGCAATGCCGTTTTTTATAAACTCATTTTCAGCAGCATCTACTATCTTTTTCCTTAGTTCATCTTTTAAAACTTGCGCCATATTGCACCTACTTAAATCGTTTAATAAAGAACGTGCGTTCTCTATTAAGGATACACTATTGAAACGCATCTGGCAAGTTATAGTTATTATCTTTATGATTAATTTACTATTCTCAAAAATACAACTTATTTTAATTTCACTTATTGATCACTATGCAAAAACCAACCACTTTCTGAATCTGTAAAATGGTTGGTTTTTCATATTGCTCTGAATAACCATAAATATATACCTCATATTACATGCATTTTTCAGCTGATAAGTACCCTGTGCTGCTTAGACTCAAAACTGTAACCCAAACAAAAACACACTTTACATTTACACTATATTTGAAACGAAATCCATCCATTACGCACGCCGATGATTTTTGCTAAGATTAAAAAATTGCAAAGTAAAACGCAGGCACGCTTTGCACCCGACATATATCGCTATAACAAAAAATTCCACCGACAAAAGTCAGTGGAATTTGGTCCGAGTAACCATAAGGGGCATGAAAAAAAATCGTATCAATGCTGTTTCGCGGCCGGTAAGTACTGTTATTTTCACAATTCAGCACCGCTTCATCAAGCGCACTCTAAGTATCCGTCCATGGTACACATGACCGTGTTTCTTTTGATGCCACATTTTTATCATGAGCAATCATTACATATGTACGTGTTTTTCACAGAAGTGCCGGTGTAGCTTATACTCCCTTAGTCAGCAAAGTCGCAAATTGTTAGTATGAAAACATCACAAAAAAGTGGCCAGTCTTGCAGGAATACTTAAATCCTATAAAAACAATCCCGCCGATAATACTTGTGAATGGACATAGTTAAATTCAAATGCTCACCATCAGTTTTATGGTGAGCATTTGAATAGTAATATTTTAAGTTGAATTGTTTTTCCAGATGTGGATTATTTACATCGTCAAATCAACGCTTCTGCCACATTTCCGATTAAAAAGGAAAGCATCATCTTGAGTGCTAGTGGACAATTTTCTCAGGCAATTGGTACATCATTACACTCCATTCAAGATTTTTTAAGCCAAATTTAAGTGTATATATTAAATTAGTTATACCGAAATATTCATCAAAAGCTTTTTCGTTTTCATCTTGCTTTTCCTTTATTCTCTGTTTCTATTTTTTAAACAAGATATACAGTGGTTTTTTCATTGTGTATTCAAGCATTTACTGAATTATGCTCAAAATATTTCCTACGATTATTTTTTGCACATTTTCAGGGTATAAATTAACGTTGTAAGTGCCTGTGCTTCTTGTTCTCTTTTGCTGTGTTATACCTGCTTTAAGTCCCTTTTCGCTCGGCACTTTTGTTCGCACGCCGTCAGTTTCTAAAATTTCAAGATATCCGTTTTCGACAAGCCAGTTTGTTATTTTCATGAATGAAATTTTAGTGCAGTCGTTAAATTCCAGTACTTCATTTATTAAGCTTGCAATTTCACTTACGGTCAGCAAATCTTCTCTCGTTTCGATTTGATTTATTACTTCCTGACTCGGCAAGGCAAGCACTTTGCTGTCCTCTATATTAATTTTTACTTTTTCCGGCGGTGGCTCAAGTGTATTAGTTTTACAAAATTGTGCAATTGTTTCTGTGAAAATCGTGCCATATTTCTCAAGCTTTTGTTTACCCACACCTGAAACATTAATAAATTGCTGGTCATTCACAGGAAGCTTATTACACATATCAA
>CAYJIC010000054.1:0-13033 GCA_964370155.1 uncultured Oscillospiraceae bacterium | reverse complement strand
CCATGATTACAGGCATTCCCGGTACTGCTATTATCGGCCTTTTGCTCAACATCATCATACCTGACAAAAACAGAAACAAAGATCAAGCCGAGACTGTTGATCAAGCTGAGACTACTGAAAGTGTAGAGCAATCTACAAGTGTAGAACAATCTATATAAAAAGACAGTTTGCTTGATGCCCCTTATGATTGACATCTAATATCTTTCTTTCAAAAGGCACCGGATACACTCCGGTGTCTTTTTTGTGCATGCGTTTGCTCATACCCTTTGTTTTGATATTATTAGGTCTATCCTTCTAAAATACCAATGGTTTACTGAGAGAATACCTGCCTAAATCATTTGATATTGCCTTTGTTACCAATAGCAATATAGAAAAAGTTATTTACAAACTTAATCACAGCCCTCGTAAATGCTTGGCTTGGAAAACCCTTGGGAAGTTTTCTTTGAAAAAGTGTTGCACTTGAACTTGACAATTCAAGATACAAAAAGCCGCCAATGTTCAATTGGCGGCTTTTTTGTGTGCTATAGTTATATTTTTTGATATCTGCCTTTAGTTTTCGTTGTACAGTTTATTTACCTCTGATAATGTAGGCATTGAATCTTGTCCGCCTACATTCTGTACAGTAATCGCACTGCAACAGCTTGCAAACCAGCATGCATCAGCAAGGTTTTTCCCTTGCATAAGCGCATAGCAAAGCCCGCCCACAAAGGAATCACCCGCACCGGTAGACTCAACTGCCGGAAGATCATAAATAGGTATTTCTATCGGCTCGCCTCCGTCACAAGACACTGCACCGGCTTTTCCTAATGTAAACACCCACATGTTTTCAAATCTGTCGGTCATTAGTTTTATATGCGCTTTAGCCGAAGCTACATCTGTGATCGGTTTATTTACATAAGTTCCCGCTTCTATCTCGTTTACAACAACTATATCACATAACGATAAAGCTATTTCAGAAATCATTTCAGCAGGAGCAGCATTTAAAATGATCTTGCATCCATGAGCATGTGCACGTTTAATAGCATATTCAACCACAGGCAAAGGCAACTCTAATTGAAGAATGACAAAAGCCGCATTTGCTATCAGATCATCTGCAGCATCAATATCTTCTGTGCTTACCTCAAAATTGGCACCACGAATAATGGTTGCACACACGCTTCCGTCTTGAAGTGATAAGGCGGTACTCATGCCGCTCACTGTGGATACACGACGAATGTAATCTGTTTTCACACCGTGCTTTTGTGAGTTTTTCAGTAATGCATCTCCCATGGAATCAGTACCCACACATCCCATCATATAGGTATCTATTCCTAGTTTTGCGCATTGTGCTGCTTGGTTTGCTCCTTTTCCGCCGCAAGCAAACGAGGCATCCGTAGCCGCTAGTGTTTCCCCCACCACAATCATACGTGGAATCTTGGTGATAATGTCATAGTTCAAGCTTCCTATTACAACAACCGATTTTTCCATAATACACCCACTCACTTCAAAAGTCCTAAAATTGCACGGTTGCATGCAACTCCATCATGACTTTTGACTGCATTTTCAAATTGTTCCATATCACGGTCAACGAGTGCAGCAATGCGCTCAAATGAATCAATATTTGCCTGCACTTCGTCTTTGGCATTTTCCCGAATAGGAAATGTATCAAAAAACACGACACCATCATATTTGTATTTTTTTAGGTAATAGATAAACTCAGCCGATAAACCTAAGTTTGCAGTGCCAAAAATGATGCCGCTGTCTTGCCAACCATACCCATCGTTCATATGAAGACCATACAGCTTACCCGACTTTGCAGCAAGAGCCAAACCATAAGAAGGGCTGTCTTTTTTCATGAGCATATGGCAGAAATCTAAAGTGCAACCAACATTTGGCTTATCTACTTCACGCAACAAGTATAGTGTCATGCCGGTACTGTCTACCATAGCGAAATTACGTTCTTCGTAGGGTTTATACTCTACACTAATTTTAAGATCGGGTGCGTAATCAGCAACTTCACGAAGACCATCTACCAAAAGATCCCATGCGTTTGCATAATCACTTTGAAACGGATAGTCAAACCCATCATTTTCAAACCATAATGTAATAACACTTCCGCCTAATTCACGACAAACATCCATGCCGGCTTTACACAAATCAATAGCTCGGCGTCGCAAAGTTTCATCGGGATTTGTGAAATTACCATCCAGGTAATGCTTACGCCAGCGTATGGCAAGCCCGTTGACTTTCAAATCTCCCAATGCGGTTTTGATGTCTTGCAGTTCGTGGTCCTGAAAATGTTCAGGATAATTAAATTCAACATGTGTAAGCCCGTTGATGCTCTTATACTGTTCAATAGCATCAATAACGGATGTTCCTTTAAACACAAATGAATTCATGCGTGCGGCATACTGATAATTCATATATTTCTCCTAACGCATTTAATATTATGATTTTTTCATGCTGCGCTTTTTATCGCGCTCATTAACAGCATAATTTATCAATAGCACAATAATCAGCAATACACCCCAAATAATTTGTCTATACAAATTGTTTAGGCCTCGGAAAATGCCCAACCAGGTACTGATAACTTGTATAATAAATACTGATACGACCACGCCTTGGATATTGCCCTTGCCACCGGTAGGCGCTACGCCACCCATAACTGCGATCATAATTACTTGCATGGTGTAAGAAGAACCGTAGTCTGCCTTTGCCGAAGCTTTAAGTCCTAGCATAAGCGCTCCTGCTACAGCCGAGATGCCTCCTATGATGGCATAATTAGCAACAGTAAGGTTTCTCACATTAATACCAGAATATGTACAAGCTTTAGGATTTGTGCCCAACATACGGATCTTGTAGCCAAACGTTGTACGGGACACAACAACTCCTATTATAATTGCACATATCATAAACACCCAAAATGCAAAAGGAACTCCGAAAATTTCTTGATTCACCATGTCGGTAAATTGATCCGGAATACCTGAAACTGTGCTACCATCTGTGATGATAACCGATATACCGCGTATTAGCTGTTGTGTTCCCAATGTGGCCAAAATAGGTGGAATACCTATGCCGCCTATCAACATGCCGTTTAAGCTACCCCAAATTGCACCAATCATTATAGCAACTACTACACAACATATTGCAACAACTATCGCCACGGGCATTGAAGTTTGCTCTGTAACAAATTTCGGATATAACAGTGCAATAAAAATTGCACAAAAATCCGCGATATAAACAACACTTAAGTCTATGCCTCCGGTAATAAGCGCAAGACACATACCCAGTGAAAGTAACCCGTATTCCGGCAAAAGCTTGCCCATAGACTGAAATGAATCTACTGTGAAAAACGTGTCCGGCTGACTTACAGCTGCAAACGCGATTACAATAAGAAGCACGATCGTCAAGCGAGCGAGGTTTGGATCTTTTCTTGCAAGTGTTTTCACCATGATGCTATCCCCTTTCAGCCGTTATCCACTTTTACAGTGAGCCTATTTTTTGAACGCTTGTATTCAAGAGCTGTTACCGCTGTACCAATAATAATTATTGCGCCGGTAAACACGCCACTCCATGCAGCAGGTATTCCGATGAGAATAAGGCTACTTGAAACAACAGTCAATAGCAACATGCCAACAACAGATTGTAGCACTGTACCTTTGCCGCCAGTAATGCTAACACCACCAAGCACGCAAGCAGCGATAACCGTCATTTCCATGCCTTGTAGGTTGTTCGGCTGAACTGCTTGTAGCATCACTGCACGAAGAACGCCCACAAGACCCGCCATGGCGCCAGAGAAACTGTAAATAAACATATTAATAGCGAAAATGTTGAATCCTGAACGTTTTGCTGCATTTCTGTCGCCACCAATTGCATAAATTCCACGTCCAAGCATGGTTTTATTTAAAATAAACCATGAAATAGCAACAAGTGCTATGCAAAATATTATAGTGACCGGCATGTCAGAGGTGAGACCCGTATCACCTGTTGCAGTGAAAAGTTTTGACTTTCCAAGATCTAGCAACACCTGCGTAAGAGGGTACTCGCGTGAAGCAAATGGTCCCTGCATAATACCAAAGCATATACTGCTTGTTCCAAGCGTGACTATAAGTGCCGGAAACTGGAACTTTGCAATTATAAACCCGTTAAACGCTCCAAACAAAAGGCCTATTAAGATAGCTACTGCGAAGTAAACAAAAATGTTTTGTGTCACATCTTCAAGTGTTGTACATGACACAAACATTGCCAAAGATGCAATCGCCGGAAAAGAAACATCAGTTCCACCTGAAATCAACACCATGAGCTCTCCCATGCAGAACATGGTGGGGATGATCATTGCTCTAACCAAATCAACAAGATTGTTGCCTGTGAAAAATTGTCCACTACGCAATTGAACAAATAAACAGAATAGAATTGTAATTGCAATGACATAAACTTCAGAACTACGCAATATTCGTTTTGTTTTCATATTCATATTTTTATCCTCCCTATTCTGCCACAGCCAACGTAGCTAAATCTTGCTCACTTAAAGACTCTGTGGAAAATTCATTTGAAATACGTCCACGACGCATAACCATAATTCGGTTGCAAGTCGCAAGCAGTTCTGGTATATCATCTGAAATCACCAAAATGGCAATACCTTCGTCAGCGAGCGAACGCATCATTTGATATATATCATACTTAGCGCCAATGTCCACACCGACAGTAGGTCCATTGAGGATTAAAACGTTGAGATTGAGTAGTAGCCATTTAGCTAAAACACATTTTTGTTGGTTTCCGCCTGACAGTGTTGCCATAGCATCTTTAATGTTTCCAACTTTTATCGACAGTTTGTCAACCCATTCTTCTGCAAGCTTGTCAAGTGATGTAGTGTTTATAATACCAGCACGGTTAGACAATTCGCTCCATTTTTCAATAGTTATATTCTCCGCAATGGACTGAGGCAAAAATACACCTTCAACCAGCCGCTCCGGCGGCACATAACCTATCCCGTTTGCGATACTGTCGCTGATACATGTGATGTCCTTTTTTTCACCATTTACGAAAATCTCACCGGTGTCAACACGATGCCTTCCGAAAATCGCCTCTACCATCTCGGTACGACCACATCCTAATAGCCCAGTGATGCCGACAATTTCTCCCGATTTGACGTTAAAATTTATATCCGAAAAAGCATTTTTTAAACTCAAGTTTTTCACTTCGAGTACAGTTTTTGCCGACTCTGACTCTTGGTATACGAACTGTTCTGAGCTTAAGTTTCTTCCGGTCATATAATATGTAAATTCCTGTTGTGTAAGTTCGCTGGCAAGTCCTGTCGAAATAAACTTACCTCCACGAAATACTGTATATCCCTCTGCAATTTCAAAAACCTCATCCAGCTTATGAGATACAAACAGGATAGAAATGCCTTGTTTTTGAAGTGATTTTATAACCTTAAACAACGCTTTAACTTCACGCTTTGTAATAGCTGTTGTGGGCTCGTCCATGATAATAAGCTTTGCGCTGTTTAAAAGCGCACGACTAATAGCAATAAGTTGTTTATCCGCTACGGTCAAGTTTTCCACAAGTTCATCTAAGTCGACATCAAAATTGATTTTACTAATAGCTTCTTCAGCTATTTTACGCATGTTTTTCTTGTTTACAAACTTTTTACCAGCAGAAAGTTCTAAGTTGAGTGCAAGGTTTTCCATAACTGTTAGGTTGTGAAAAACAGATAAGTCTTGATATATAACCTGAACGCCGGCTGCAATAGCCTTTTGAGGTGTCATTTTATCATATTCCACCCCATTGATTTCCAGCTTTCCTGCATCTGGGGTATAAAACCCGCTGATAACGTTAATCAAGGTGGATTTTCCGCATCCGTTTTCCCCGGCTAAACAATGGATTTCTCCACTTTTAATCTCAAGGTCAACACCATCCAATGCTTTTACGCCACCAAAATATTTTTTAATTCCTTTTGCGCGTAGCACATAATCCGACATGTTATGTCCCCCTAAGTCAATATTCGCAATGTACTTTAAACAAGAAATAAAGACACCGCACCGTTTTTCGGTACGGTGTCTTTTTCAGTTACAGTACAATTTCTGTGCTTTTACTTAGAAATCGTAATTGTCAACATTTTCGGAAGTGAGAGAAATCCAGCCTGCGCCTTGGAATACCTTGTCACTACCTTCAAACACTGTAAGATTGTCGTAAGATTCAATACCTAAGTCTGTTCCTTCTTGTATTGTTTGGCCGTCTAAAATCATTGTGGCCATAACACACATTGCATAACCAGCAGCAGCAGGATCCCATAATTGTGCTGAGTAGATAGATCCGCCTTTGATAAGCTCACGGCACTCATTTGGCATACCTGTACCACAAACGAATACTTCACCTGTTAGACCAAGCTCGTCAATTGCACGTGCAATTCCCGGGGTGTCAAGTGAGCTGGAACCAACAAAACCTGTGATTTCAGGATAAGTTTTAAGTGCTTCTTTTGCACGCTCATAAGCAGTTTCAGAGTCGTTCTCGGACTCAATGCGGGGTTGTGCTTCAAGCAAAGTCATGTCGGGATATGCTTCGTCTGCACGAGCAACAGCGCCGTCTGCCCATTCGTTATGAGATGCATTTGTCAAATAACCTACCATTGTTACATAGGTGCCTTCTTCGCCCATAGCTTCTGCGAGGTTGTCCATGATGTAAGCGCCATAGCCTGAGTTGGAGAATGCTTCGATATCGGCATCAGCGTGCTCAACAGTAGATCCTTCATGTGCAACAACAACAATACCTTTTTCTTGTGCTTCTTCAAGTACAACGTCACAAGCAGCAGGATCGATGGGTACCACGCCAAGTGCATCAATACCTGAGTTGATAGCGTTGGTCAAGATTTCGATTTGTTGTGCCGAGTCAGTGGTAGCAGGGCTATCCATAAACACGTCAATACCATAATCTTCGCTAAATTGGTTTAGGCCTTGCTCCATACGAACAAACCATCCACTAGCAGCATCTTTCACAACGACTTGGTATACATATTCGCTTGTGTCAATGCTAGATTCATACATTTTGTGAACATTTACAACGGCTTCGGCTGCGGAGCTGGTGAAATCAACCATTCCACCACCAGCGGCGGCATCATCACCAGTAGCTGCATCACTTGCGGGTGCAGCGGAAGATGCAGGAGCTGCTGTGCTTTCGGCTGGTGCATCTGTACCACCACAAGCTGCAAAAGACAATACAAGTGCTAATACTAAAACAATAGATGCTAATTTTTTTACGACCATAAATAAATCCTCCTTTGTATTTAACAACGTGTTTCCACGTCATTTACATAAATTAAAGATCACTCGAAATTTCGATGGTTGTATTCCAACTCGCTGTGTACAAGACCCATTCGTTCTTCAAGCATCATCACTAGAATGTCAAACATTAGATATAAATGTTGTTCAAATAAGTTTCCCATTGGTTGCATCGACTCCACTGCTCGCGGATCGTCCGCCTTGTAAGCCGGCGCCGGCACAAATAAACATACATTTGAAAGTTTCGGTATTCGTTCGTTCGGTGCACCTGTAACAATAGCAATATCTGCACCGGTTTCTCTCACGCTGTCCACCATATTGTCAATATGTGGGATTTTTCCCGAACCGTTAACAGCTAAAAACAAGTCTCCTTCATGTGCTCCCGGTGTTGTGTCATCCCACGCCCAGTGGACTTGTTTTCCTAAATGCATTAACCTCATTGCAAAGCTGCGCGCCGCAATCCCTTCACGTCCTGCGCCTACAACAAATATCTTATTTGCCCGCGCAATCGCATCCATCATATGTTCTAAATCCGAACCGGATTGCGACTCAAACACTTTTCGATGTTCTTCAAGCAGAAGATTATAATATTCCTTATACTGTTTCAAAAGAGACTCCCTTCATGGTTTTCTGAGCCACGTAGAATTAAACGGCTGCTGAGTGTGACATTTTGTATAACACACGGAGTAGATGTGTCCCAGTTCATGCGCCGCACAAGTAACTGCATTGCAGTTCTGCCCATCTCCGGAACAGAGCGTTCCACAGCAGATGTGTGCAATCCCAAATCTTGTAAAATTTCAATATTATCCACACCGATAAGGGATATATCTTTTCCAAGCTGCAAACCCGATTCAACAAAGCAGGCAAGCGCCCCCAATGTTGCATTATTGTTAACTGTGAAAAAAGCTGTTGGAGGTGTTTGCATGCCAAGCAGTAACTTAGTTTGTTCTTTTGCTTGATCACGCTCGCCCGGACTTGCTTTGATGTACTCTCTGTTAAGCGGAATACCTGCCTGCGACAAAGCTTTTTCATATCCGATACGTCGATCTCTGTGAGGAACTATATTTTTGTCTCCCGAAATAATAGCGATACGGCGATGGCCCGCGTCAATAAGCGCGTTTACTGCCTTACGAGATGCTTCCTCATCGTCTAAAAACACACCATCAAGCTGTGTGTCATACATCGGACGGTCTGCAAGCACAACCGGAATTCCAATAGACATCAGTTCTTCAACTGCTAACCTATTTTCTTTTCTGTCTGAAACAGTAGGAACCATGATGACTCCACTTAACATCTGCTCACGAAAAGAGTTGAGCAATCTTTCTTCCTTTTCTGCGGAAAGATTAGTGGTAAAAAGAAACACTGTATAACCCAGCCTGTCACATTCCTCGGTAACGCCTTTTAGCAGTTGAAGAAAAAACTCGTTTTCGGCATCAGGCACTATAAGTCCAATATTTTTAGTAAGTTTCGGATTGCTTAAACTACGTGCGGCAACACTTGGCACATAACCCGTCTTGCTCATGATGTCTTGAACCCTTTTGCGTGTTGATTCACGTACAGATGGATTATTATTTATTATTCTAGATACCGTAGCTGTTGAAACACCTGCTAATTGGGCAATATCTGCAATATTTCCCACTGCTTTATGCATTAAACATACAACCTTTCTCAAGAGAAATATGTAAAAAACGTCATCCAAAATGTAACCGCTTACTTTTTTCTTTATGTGCAAATCATACCATTGCAATACTTTTGTGTCAATATTTTTTTGTGATTCTGCTCAACTTTGCACACATTGCTTATTATTTTGCGCCAATTTTGTGAGAACACACAAAATCTTATTGTCAAAGTAGGATTGCAAAATGTAAGCGGTTATACTATAATTAGTTGTGTTAAGATATCATTGACAAATTGGAGATTAATATTATGAAACGTATTACTACAGCGATCCTTTCTGCTATTATTTTGCTACTTTTTACCGGTTGTGGTTCATCGGTTGCCGGAAACTGGCGAGCACCTTTTTTAGAAGATGGAAAAATCGGCTATATTGATGAACATGGAGAAATAGTTATTTCAGCTCAATTTGATAATGCATCTTCTTTTAACGAAAACAGCATGGCTGTAGTAATGATCGAAGACCTTTATGGCTATATTGACGCCGATGGTGAATACATTATAGAGCCACAATTCCTTTTTGCAGATACTTTCAACAACGGTTTCGCTGTGTATTCTGATGAAACTTCACTTTTTGGCCTTATTGATGAACAAGGAAACATTGCAGTACTGCCAAACTACATGGATCTTTTTCCGGTGGATGCATTTGGGCTATCACTTGCATACGACGGCTCAAACTATGGATTTATTGATACCAGTGGCAATGTTGCAGTGGGGTTTTATTACCAAGATGCCACTCAGTTTAATGAATATGGCTACAGCCGGGTAATCTTAAACGAAAAACAAGGTGTAATTGATACACAAGGCAACGAGATCATCCCACCAACGTATGATTTTGCTGAAGCTTTCTCTGCTAACGAGCTTGCGCTGGTTGCCCAAGATGGAGCATATGGATATGTAAACACTGACAACGAAGTGGTTATTCCAATGACTTATGACAGTGGTTTTTCATTTTCTTCAAACGGCATGGCCGCTGTACGAGTGGGAGATCTATGGGGCTTTATAAATTCCGACAACGAATTTGTGATCGATCCTGAGTATGATTTAGTGTTTAATTTTTCAGACCAAGGCACGGCAGTGGTTCGTAAAAATAACAAGTATGGACTCATCGATGAAAGCGGTACCATTGTTGCTGATTTTGAATATGATTACATATCGTCAACATCAGAAGTAGGGAGATCAACTTTCAAAAAAGGCGATGTATGGGGGTATCTTGATATTGATGGATCGGAAGTTGTTCCTGCTGAGTACGACTATGTCGCAGAGTTTGGAAACAGCGAATATACAGCTTATGGTCAGAATAACTTGCTCGGGATAATCGCTTTGGACGGAACTATAGTTACAGATCCTAAATGGGATGCTGTGGGCACATTTACTTATATCAACATAAATGAATAATCCATATAAAGAGGTACTTATAAATGAATTATGTTACAGTTTCAGACAGTTCTTTTCGGCAATATGGACGTATAATTACTCATATTGATTTTTCCGAGATACTAAATAGTATATCCACGTTTGATATACCTACAGAAGTATTGTATGCTGCAACACATCCTTTACTGGAAGACAATACCATAAAATCTGTAATAGAAAAAGAATTTTATGGTGGTTTACCTGCGCAGATAGGATATTGCTTGGGTAAAAACGATACACTAAATGCGGTAGAGTATCATAAAGGTTCTGAGCTTAATATTGTCGCAACTGATCTTATCATGTGTTTTGGACATATTCGTGATGTCACAGATGATTTCACTTATGACACATCGCTTATGGAAGCTTTTTTTATACCGGCAGGCACTGCCGTAGAGCTATATGCAACGACATTACACTATGCTCCTTTTCATACGAATCCTGATGGTTTTGCAATGGCTACCGCACTACCGGAAAAAACAAATACCACTCTAGAATATGAATTATCTGATGCTGATGAAAACAAATTGCTTTTACAGCACAACAAATGGCTTATTGCACACCCGGAAGCAGAGATTTCTGGAGCGTATGTTGGACTAATCGGCGAAAATTTAAAGGCCCCGAATTTAAGCGTATAATTAATTGATTCTTTAAAGTATTCAAATGAGTGTAGAATTTATCGGTTGTGCTATCATCGGAATTTTGATATAGCGCAGTAAATCATTATATAGTACGTTTAAAAAGCAACTCATAAAAAATCAAACCCACCAGTTTAAACTGGTGGGTTTGATTTTTAGAAAACGATTATACCTTTTAGAATCAATACTAAAATCATACCTTAACATACCCGAAAGATGATGATCTTGGAAGATTGAAAACTATAATTCAATGTTTAAGTATCTAACCAATATAAAATCCCAACTCTAAAAAAGTTAGGATTTCGTTTTATTGTGAATAAAAGGAATTATACAGCATCCGAGCATATTTCCAATCCCACAAATTGCAATAAAAATAACTGCTTCCAATTCCCAAAAATTAGCAAGTGATAAATAAAACATATTTGCCACGACATGTTCAAATTGTGCTACTATAAAAATAACTATCGGCAGTACAACTATTATGTATCTACCAAAATCGTCTTTTTGTTTTTTGTATCCAAGCACGGCGATGCTCATCATCACACCGCAAAAAATTGCCAATACGAACATTTCAATATAGCTGTGAGAAAGTTTATACAACAATACTTCCTCTGCTCGTTTTATTATATCGAGGTTAGTTAGTCTCAGTGCATATCCTATCAACGCTGTTCCAATAAAGTTTCCGGCAAAAGCAACTGCGGCTATCGGAAGATATGTTTTTGCATCGGTAGGTATAAAGCAGCACTTTCCTGTATATAAGTTCCAGTCAAAGATATAAATAGCCAGCAACCCCATTGAAAACAATAAAGACCCTACCACAGAGTTATCAACCGAAAGATACGCAACACCTGCAAGCGATATCGAAACACCCGCTAAAATGCTTTTTAACATATTTTTATATTTTATTGTTTTTTCCTTCCTTTATTCCTATCATAACCTGTTTTAAAGCATATGCCACCTGTTCGTTGCTCGTAGCAGGTACGCCCTCTAACGGATATGCTAAATTTAGCTCCTTATACTTATTTTCTCCCATGCGATGATATGGGATAAAGTCAAGCGCTTTAATGTTTTTAAGCTTTGTCAAAAAAAGCCCGAGTCTAAACAAATACTCATCGTCCAAAGTATGGTTTTTTATTATCACATGCCTTATCCATACATCTTTATTTATATCCGATAGATACTGTGCAAATTGCAATATCGGCTCGTTATCTACACCGGTTAATAAAGCATGCACCTTCTTATCTATATGTTTTATGTCTAATAGCACAAGGTCAGTCACCGACATCAGTTCATCAAACCGAGCAATATCTTTCATATTAAATGTAACTCCGGAAGTATCTAGCGTAGTATGGATACCTTCAGATTTTGCGCGTTTGAAAAGTTCTGTCACAAAGTCAATCTGCAAAAGAGGCTCACCGCCGGTGACGGTGATACCGCCTTTTGTAAATTCACTTGTATTATTAAATTTATCTATAACCTCGTCCACCGACATTACGCTGCCCACACCTGTTTCCCATGTATCGGGATTGTGGCAATATAAACAACGCAAAGGACAACCCTGTAAAAATATCACAAACCGAATTCCCGGGCCGTCTACGGTTCCGAAGGTATCAAATGAGTGAATATTCCCATTCATTGTTTTTATAATTTAGAGTGGAACGTGCGTGAAATAATATCGTCTTGTTGTTCTTTATTGAGCTTCACAAAATTCACCGCATATCCGGACACACGAACTGTTAGTTGCGGATACTTTTCCGGATGATTTTGCGCATCTAAAAGCGTTTCTTTGGTAAAAACATTTACATTAAGGTGATGACCGCCTTTTTGAGTGTAACTATCTAGTAATTCCACAAGATTGTCTACCTGTTGTTTGCTTGCCATAATAATTTCTCCTTTTCAGTCAATATTTTCATTCGGTTGCAAACACGAGAGATTACCAGTATCGCAATCGTTAAGTCCACCTATCTCTATGCTGATATCGTCTATATTAAAATCTCCAAAAAATACATCGTCGTCTTTGCCCAGTGCACCCGGAACGATAGAAAAAGTATC
>CAYJIC010000053.1:0-13115 GCA_964370155.1 uncultured Oscillospiraceae bacterium | reverse complement strand
ATATGTTGTTGCCGGAAAAACATCGCTGCTCTAATGTGCTTGCCATGAAGGGCTCACACCCTCTTAGGGTTTAAGTCCCTTTTAAAAACACAAAAAATCCCTACCGCTTTCGCAGTAAGGATTTTTTGCGACAAATAACCATAAGGGGCATGAAAAAATATAGACACACAAAAAGACACCGAGCTTTACTCGGTGCCAATTGGGTCCAGCTTCAAGCTGGTGGTGCCGGTGAAGGGACATCGCTGCGCTCATGTGCTCGCCATGAATGGCTCACACTTCGAGCCTAAAAACAGTGCACCGCACTGTTTTCTTTACGGCTCTCACCCTCTTAGGGTTCAAGCCCCTTTTAAAAGCACAAAAAATCCCTACCGCTTTCGCAGTAAGGATTTTTTGGTGCCGGTGAAGGGACTTGAACCCCCACATGGTCGCCCATAACAGATTTTGAATCTGCCGCGTCTGCCATTCCGCCACACCGGCACATGTAGCAATACCACATTTTTGGCAACGAATTTATTATACTACATCTGCATATATATTGCAATTGTTTTTCAATATTTTTTTATACATTTATTTTATATGTGAATATGCACAAATTATTATTACATAGGTAAAATGAATGGTATTTAGCAACAACTTATATTACAATAAAAATATCTACCAAAAGGAGACACCAAATGCAATATAAATCAACTGTAAACGGGTTTTCGGTAGAAGGCATTTTTAATGATGAAGATATTAAGAATATATTTATACCGATACTTAAAAAAATCATTCGTATGCAACAATCGAAAAACGAAAGGCTAATAGTATTTGTTTCAGCCCCACCTGCTACCGGAAAATCTACTTTGGTGAATTTTTTAGTATACTTAGCGCAAACAATCCTAGGCTTTTCCGATATCCAAAGCATAGGTATAGATGCATTTCACTTTTATAATGACTACCTTGCAGAAAATGGTTTATCCGAAAGAAAAGGTGCCATAGACACATATGATATTGACAAGCTAACACACAAAGTAGCAACCTTAAGAAAAGAACCACACGTTTATTTTCCCTTTTATGACAGAAACCTGCACGAGCCTGTACAAGACAGTATTCTGGTTCACAAAAAAATAGTACTTTTAGAAGGTAACTATTTATCCTCCACCCACAAAAAATGGGAAAACTTGAATAAGTATTGTGATTTCAGTATTTTTATCACAGCTAAAGAGGAATTCTTAAAAGATAGGCTGGTAGCGCGTAAAATCAAAGGCGGCAAAACCAAGAAAGAAGCACTGGACTTTTATGAAAAATCAGATAGCATGAACATCAAATACGTTTTATCACACCGTAACAAAACAGATATCGTGCTTAAATTATGCGACTTTAGATATAGTATAGACACTAATAATTAAACATGATGCTAAAAATACATAGTATTCGACATCGACATATGATACAATATTTTATATGTATAGGGTATTTAATCTATTAAATATATCTTTTTTATAAAAAAGGGAGGAACCTTATGAAAGTTATGCTATGCAGCCATTGCAAAAATCAAACTTATGTATTGAACGATTCCGGTGTTCCTATGGTGTGTTGCGGTGAAAACATGCAAGAACTCTCTGCAAACACCACCGACGCAGCCACTGAAAAGCATGTGCCTTATATATCTCTCGAAGGCAATATTTTACATGTAACAGTGGGCGAAGTGCCTCATCCTATGCAAGAAGAACATTTCATCAATTGGATTGCCGTAGAGCAAAACAGAAAAGTTCAGTTTGTTATATTGCATCCTACAAATGAACCAAAAGCAGATTTTGTGATTGACTCTGATAAACCATACACCGTGTATGAATATTGTAATCTACACGGCCTTTGGAAAGCTTAGCCCATCATAAACTGTATATTACCCGGAGGTATTTCATGAATAACAAAGTAGCGTCTCTTTTAAACGAACAAATACAAAAAGAACTGTTTTCGGCTTATTTATATTTTGATATAGCGAACTATTATAACGATGTTGGCCTTGATGGGTTTTCAAACTGGTTTTACATTCAGGCGCAAGAAGAAATGAGCCATGCTATACTGTTTCGCCAGTATCTTTTGGACAACGGCCAAAAAGTGACTCTTTTTCCTATAGACGCACCGGATTGTAAGTTTAAAGACAAAGAATATGACAAACCACTGAAAACCACATATTCTCATGAGCAAAAAGTTACTGCATCCATCAATAATATCTATGAGAAAGCTGCCGACGATAAAGATTATCGAACCACGGAGTTTTTGAATTGGTTTATAAAAGAGCAAGGTGAAGAAGAGAAAAATGCCGAAGATCTAATCAAAAAGTTCAAATTGTTCGGCTCGGACGCCAAGGCATTGTACGAGCTAGATAACGATCTTGCGCAACGTGTTTATACTCCACCGAGCTTGGCCGAGACCTAATATATACAAAAATAAACCCTGCCATACAAACGTATATGGCAGGGTTTATTTTTATGTTTTTTCCGTTTTTTGTCCTATAGCTATCCTATCATTTTCCGACATGTCTTTTTTAATTTCTACTGATGTGTATCCATTATTTTGCAGTATCTCCAACAGTGCTTTGCCTTGCTTTGAGCCTATTTCAAACACCAGCCATCCACCATATGACAGCACTTTGAAATAATCTCTTGCTATCGTTTTATAAAAACACAGTCCATTATCCTGAGCCACCAGCGCTTGTTTTGGCTCTGCCAACACCTCCGGCTGAAGTATGCTGTATTCTTCTTCTGTCACATACGGCGGATTGCACACAATCAAATCAACCGAATTTTTCAAAACCTGCTTATGAAAAGAGAAAACATCCCCTTGCACTATATTTGGCCTTAGCACTCCCTTGAACGCTTCTACGTTTTTTTTGAGATAAAACAATGCATCGTCACTTTTTTCAAGAGCTGTCACCTTAGCTGTTTTGCAGATGCTCTGTACACCAAGGGCGATTGCTCCACTACCACTACACAAATCCAGTACCACCGGATCTTTTTTGTTTTTTATGGTGTCTGCCGCCTCAAGACAAACTTCTTCGGTGTCAAAACGTGGCACCAAAACCCCTTTGCCTACACTGAGCTCTAAGTCTAAAAAAGGCTGAGTGCCTAAAATATACTGCAGTGGCTCACGTTTCAGTCTGCGTTCAAGCAAACATTTAATGGTTTGCACTTCGTTGTTTGTGATATCATATTCGTCAAATCTACCTTTTTTTGTGACATGACGTATCAAGACATCTGCTTCAAAGCCGGCGTCTTCCACCCCTGCTTTTTGCAGCATTATTTTCATTTCACTGTATAGTATCTGTGTTTTCAATATAAAGCCTCTTGTGGGTTTTCGGGCAATACCGGACTGACAGCCGCAATGGCCACTTCTATCATATCGTCATCGGGTTCTTGCGTGGTAAGGCGCTGTAGCCACATGCCCGGCGCAGACACCGCGCGCATAAACGCGTTATCATACTTTCCGGCAAGACGTAATATCTCGTATGACACGCCCATAATCACCGGCAGCATTAGCAGTTTCAACCCTGTGCGCAATAATGCACCACCTGCGCCAACCGGCCACGGCAAAATACTGTTCATTAAAATCGATATCAATAGTACTATAAATATAAAGCTTGTTCCGCAACGTGGATGAAAGCGACTGTGCTCGCGGATATTTTCCACGCTTAGTTCGGCTCCCGCCTCGTAGCAAAATATCGTTTTGTGCTCGGCGCCATGATATGCAAACACCCTGCGTATCTCAGGCATCCTGCCCACCCACGCAAGATATATTATAAACAACACGATTTTTATGACACCTTCTATCAAGGCTTTTGCCCATGTGATCTCCCACACCATGTTTACTCCGCTAACAATAGCAGTGGGCAAAAACATAAACAAAACCACAGCCAGCGCTAAACCAAGAAAAGACGCAACCACCATCATTATTTTCATGCCTTTATCGCCAAACTTTCGTTCGACCCATGCATCAAACTTTGATGTCTGCTCGGCTCCATCTTCCATTGACAGCTCTGCGCTTCGCATAAGTGTATTATACCCCATTATCATGCTGTCTATAAAATTAAACACGCCACGAATAAAAGGCACTTTTGCCCACGGTCGTTTTTGTACGTCATGTACCTCGCTTACTATTTCACCCGTAGGCGTGCGAACAGACAAACACCACTTGTGCGGCCCACGCATCATGATGCCTTCCATCACAGCCTGACCACCAACCGATGTTTTTACATTTGTTCGCCTTGCCGGTTTTGTCATTTATTATCTCCCTGTGTTTTTGATTTGTGTAAAGTTATATCACTTTACATCATTTGTGTTTATACATCGGAAAGCTAATCTCTACTTGTGTTCCTTTTTCTTTTTCACTTTCGATGTTTAGGCTTCCGCCGTGTTCTTTCATGATTTCATCCACCACCGCAAGGCCTATTCCACTTCCACGCAAAGCGCCCCTACCCTTATAAAACTTTTGCTTTACAAGCTGTATGTCTTCGGAAGATATCCCCCTGCCTTCATCTTTCACCGTAACGATTGCAACGTCGTTATCGCTGTTAATGTTTACATGTATTTTTCCTTTGGCGAAAGAATATTTTATGGCGTTGTCAAGCACGTTCACCATCACTTGACGAATGCGATTTTTATCGCCTTCAATGGCTACAGGAAGCTCCGGTGCGTCATATATCACCTCTACTTGCACATTGGCGGCACGTTGCGTTACCAACAACACTGCATCCTCTACCTCTGCTGCTAAATCAAGTAGTTCAGTTTGCAGCTTTAGCCCGTCTTGCATACGTGAAAAATCAAGTAATTCCTCTACCATGCCATATAATCTTTGGCTTTCGCCCGATATAATCTCAAGGCCTTTTTGAAAACTTGCATTTGAGGGATCTTTCAGCTGACGCATGGTATCTGTCCAGCCCTGAATAGAGGTTAAAGGCGTTCGCAGCTCGTGGCTAACCGAAGATATAAACTCGTTTTTCATTCTTTCGGTCTTGCTCAGTTCCTCTGCCATGTTGTTAATGGTTCGACACAGCTGGCCCACCTCGTCTTGCGAATCATTTGATATGCGTGTATCGAAGTCACCTTTGGCAATTTTTGCAGCTGTTATCTCCAGTTTTTGAAGTGGAAACACAATAGACCTAATAAAGTATAAACCCGATATAACCGAAGCCAAAAAAATAGCCAATAATATCACCACAGACATAGCAATAACATTTGCGATAGCAATATCCACTTGTGTAATGCCTGTTACCAGCCTCAAAGCTACTACATCGGCAGCGGCATACTGCGGAATCATCATGGTGACAGCCATGACTTTTTCGCCGGTTTCATTGTCGCCAACATATTCTGCATATCCACTACTTGTCGGTTCCATCGCCGCTTGAATATCAATAGGTATCTCGCTGTATACAGGAATCATTCCCGAAGATGTGGCATCAATACTCATGTCGGAATTTACCAGCATTAGCTCAAACTGACTTTTTCTGTCAAACTGTTCAACAGCACGTATCAAGCGCAGGTTTTTCTCATCTTCAGACGCGCCGGACGACAGCTGAGCTTGCAAGCCTATCAGCTGTGTCTCTATAGCTGCACGCACATCCTCGTAATATCCTGTAATGGTAAAATACAGCAGTCCGCCCTCTGCCAGCAATATAATTGCCAGCGTGAACAATAAACTGCCGCGTACCCAACGCTTTGTGATGGATGATTTCAAAGCATTTCATCCTCTCTTTTACATTATCACACATATATGTAAACCATGTGACATTTCTTGCTAAAACTGCTTATATATCGGTGTTTTGAACGTGCCATAAAACAGTTATGAATTCCAACGGTATCCATATCCCCACACCGTCATAATGTATTGTGGATTTGATGGGTCTTCCTCTATTTTCATGCGCAAACGACGTATGTTTACATCCACGATTTTCACATCACCGTAGTAGTTTTCGCCCCAAACACCTTCAAGTATCTTCTCACGCACCATTGCTGTTCCTCTGTTTTTGAAAAACAGCTCCATTATCTGAAATTCCACCTGTGTTAAATCAATTGGCTCGCCATTTCTTGTCAGCATACGGCTTCTTTCATCCAACACAAAAACACCACTTACCAGCTTGTCCGGCTCTTTGTCTGCCGATTTCACGTTTCCTACACGCCTGCAAAGTGCATCAATACGCGCTTTCAGCTCTGACACCGAAAACGGCTTTGTCATATAATCATCCGCGCCTATACTAAGCGCTTTTATCTTATCTGCCTCCAGGCTTTTTGCGCTGAGCATTACAATACCCACCACCGGCGAAAGTTCACGAATATTTTCACACAAGGTGAATCCGTTCATTCCGGGTAGCATGATATCTAATATGGCACAACTAAAACTGTCCGCATCTTCACTGAACAACTCCAGCGCTTCCTCAGCACTTTTCGCCTGCACTACTTCGTATTCCGCCATTTCTAAGTTCAGCACTATAAGCTCTCTAATAGAGTTTTCGTCCTCGACTATCAATATTTTTCTCATCGTGACCCTCTTTTCCACCGCGATGCGGCTATGTAAAAGCTATGTAATACCCATAAATGTTAGTTCTATTTCTTGGCGTTCGTGTGACAACACACTGCTTTGTATCACCAAATAGTTGTTCACGCTGCCCGGCATACGCACAGCGCCAATCGGCAAAACATCACCCTCGCCAAACTCATCCACATACATCAGCTCTCTTCTTGTGTTTCTTTCTTGCAGTATCCACTCTCCTTCATCTTCTCCGTCTAATATACTTACTTCACCTTGCCACTCATCCGGCAGGCTTATATATACACTTCTGTCAGAGTCTAAAATCCCAAATTCTTTTTGTGTAGGTTCCTGCTCGGGATTAGTCACAAAATCCATCCAACCTATATAAGTCAGTTCTTTGTCTGCCGCAGGTGTCATGATAAACTCACTTCCGATTGTTATCGGAATTTCCGCAACACCGTCATCGTCAATATCTTTTGTATGTAAAAGCGGATTCATGCGTGTTGTGGGCCCACGCAATGTAGCAGAATTGTCCACCGTAAAGAATCTTTCACCCGAATAATATACAATTTGGCTGGCCAAAGTGCCTGCTGCCGTCTCACCATCCACCACAATAATGCGTTCACCATTTTCACCTCTGCTTGGGTGAATTCCCACACATGTGATAAAAATATCGTCCAGCTGCACTTGTTCTAAGCTTCCATTCGGTAAAAAATCGCCATCTTCTGTGGGGATATAATAAAGCTGCATCCCCTCTAACTGGTCGCTGGCCGATACCACTACTAAATCTGTGCTACCTACCTGCGTGAACTCGCCTATGGCGTATGACGAATATTCCATCATGTATAAATTTTCAAGCACACCTTGCCCATATGTATAAAGTCCAAACATTTTAGTATTGAAATTTGGCGTTGTGAATCCTATTATCATCTGGCGCGTGCCACTATCCAACAAGTTTGAAATTTCCATGCTTTCCACTTCAGTAAAGTTTAGCGGCCCCGGCGCATCCACCACCACCTGCCACTCGCCCTCTATTTCCTGCATCACCGCAATATAAACATTATTGCCTTTTTCATTATGTGCTTCTGTACCGTCCGGCATGGTATACAGCAATATAACTTCTGTATTACCATCGCCATCTAAATCTACCCATGTAAGTGGGGTGCGAATATCTCCTTTTTTGGGAAAGACATAGTAAGGCTCTTCCCCACCAAGGTATGAACGCAACACTTCCTGAATTTCGTCTTGGCCACCACTAAGTTTCGGTGCCCTTAATAGCTCGTATATATTTTGTGATTCAAACGCTGTGCACCCACTAAACAACATCAGAAAAGCAATAATAAGGCACAATGTCCTTTTTCGCATACGCTCTTCCTCCTTTGATACCAGCATCTTTTTACCCAAACTTAATTTTACCACTTCAGGCCATAATTAGCAACTTTATCCACAGTTTTCAGCCTGTTTACGCCCGGAAAAACCACGCACACTCCTTGCTTTTTTCATGGTTTTTGATTGTGTGAAATTTTATCGCTAAGCTGTGTCTGTATATGAAAATCAGCCCCAATTCGAGGCTGATATCATCTGCATTTTGATTTCATCACAACACATATCCACCGTTTGGAGATAATACTTGGCCGGTGAAGAACGACGCTTTTTCCGAGACTAAAAAAGCCACTGTGTTTGCCACGTCTTGCGGTGTACCAAGACGACCAAGCGGTGTTTGACTACATATATCTTCTTTTTCCTCTTTTGTGAATGTTTTCAGCATGTCTGTCTCAACGGCACCGGGTGCAACGCAGTTTACCCTAATACCACACGGTGCCACTTCTTGCGCCAAAGCCTTGCTCAGGCCGATAACTGCTGCTTTTGCCGCAGAGTAATGCACCTCACACGACGCACCCACCTGACCCCACATTGACGATATATTTACGATACACCCACTTTTTTTGTGTATCATTTGTGGCAACACCTCTTTACAGCAATAAAACGTGCCATCTGCGTGCACCGCCATCATTTGCCGCCATTCGTCGGTTGTGATGTCTTGAAAAAGCTTTTGCGCCGCATTTCCTGCGCAGTTCACCAGCACATCAACATCACCCATACTATTTTTTGTTTGTGAAAATAGATTTTTAACGTCGTCTGGGTTTGTTATATCGGCTTTATATATCGCTACCGTGCATCCTTCTTTTTGAAGTAGCTCGCAAACATTCTGTGCTTTTTCTTTGTTATTATTATATGCTAGCATCACGCTGTAGCCCTGCCGTGCCAAAGTTATCGCCACCGCAGAGCCTATTCCCCCCGATGCACCTGTCACCACCGCTGTTTTTTTGCCCATACTATCCCCTTTTTGGCGTTTACTTTTGCTTTTTCTTTCGTAAGTCGGCAAAAAACTGCCGCAAAATATCGCTACATTCGTCTTTTAGTACACCACTTTCAATGACAGGGATATGGTTATACGGCAGCGAAAATAAATCTACCACCGAGCCACACGAGCCTGCTTTTGAGTCTTTTGCGCCGTAAACTACTCGTTTCAGCCTGCTGTTTATTATAGCACCCGCACACATTGCGCACGGCTCCAGCGTCACATACAGCTCGCACTGCCACAGCCGCCATCCGCCCAGTATATTGCACGCTTTATCTATGGCTAAAAGTTCCGCATGTGCTATGGCGGTTTTGTCAATTTCACGGCGGTTATATGCCGTTGCAACCACCTGTCCGTCTTTTACCACCACCGCGCCCACAGGCACCTCGCCTATATCCGCCGCTTTTTGGGCTTGCTTTAGCGCAATGCGCATAATCTCTTCGTCTTTCACTATAGTTCCTTTCATATGGCTATCTTGCTAGCTGAAAATTTGCAACCCAAACTGAATCACTACTGCTATCGTCGCAAGTGAAAACATCGGTGCTTTCATCAGGTTTTCGAGCCTTGTTTTTATCGGCTCGGTTTTTTCTTTACGCCAAAACATATGCTTGCCCAGGCGCTTTATGCGTATCATCCACACTGCGGCAAACGCAAGAGCAATGCACACCACTATCGTCCACACTGTTACAGCAAACGCTACTGTAGAGTCTAATATTTCTCTTGACAATAACATCAAAAACACCACTACGTTATTGGCAAAATGCAATACAACACACGGCCACACGCTTTTACATATTTGAAACACGTAGCCCAAAACCAGCCCAAGGATAAACACCGTGAGGAAGTCTTCCACCCTGGCATGAAGCAAAGTGAATATCACTGTGGTGACTATCAGCGAGAATCCTACCCCGAACGGCCGTAATATTTTTTGCACTCCACCACGGAAAAACACTTCTTCCAGCACCGGTACAATTATGCAAACCAGCACAAAATACAAAACACGACCCATTATGCTTTCAGGTAGGCTGACAGACTCTACCTCCGGCAAGCTGAAAACAGAGCTGATCAGTAGCTGTACCATACTTGAAATAGAATTCACCGCCAGCATCACGCCTAAAAACAGCGGCAAAAGCAAGTATATCGGTAGTTTACTTTTTTCCGTCATCAGGGTATACCCTATCGGTGCCGATATACGCTTTAATACTAAAAATGGCAAAAGCAACACCGCAAACGATACCAAAAGATTGCAAAGCGCCACAGTAAAATCGCTCAGATCTCCTTGCTGCACAATCCACTGCAGCAAAAGCGCACCCGACTGCTGCATCGCAACAAAAAACAATAAAACAAACCCTGCTATGTTGGCCGCTGTTTTGCCTGTGCTGTTCTCCATTTATAACCCACTTTCTTGGTATACACTTCAAAAAAATACTTGCTGATTTTATAATAAAAAAAACCACATATAAAGTCAAATATTGACATTTTCAAAGCAATTCTCATTTTGCTTTTTTAGTAAAAAAATTGAAAAATATTCTTATATACAGTATACTCTGTATATATATACATTATTTAAAGAGGAGTAGTTATGAAGTATGTGATAGTGATAGGCGACGGCATGGCAGACAATCCCGTGCCTGAGCTTTCGGGCAAAACGCCCCTTGAAGTAGCTGAAAAATCTTGTATTGACGACTTGGCACGTGCCGGACAAATGGGCACTGTGCGTACCGTACCCATAGGCGTAGATCCCGGCAGTGACACCGCGTTTTTGTCTATTTTCGGGTACAACCCTTTGAAATATTACTCCGGCAGGTCTCCGCTGGAAGCTGCCGGCAGTGGCATTGTTTTAGCCGATGGCGAGGCATCTTACAGATGCAACATGGTAGCGCTGGAAGACGCAGAAGTTGCATACAAAGCGAAAAAAATTCTGTCTCACAGCGGCGGTTCGGTGGAGGGCGAGGAATCCGACGCTTTACTGGCCAGCCTTTTGGCCGATCCAGCCTTTAAGTCTGCCGCCGATGATTGCAACATTGTGTTTCATCCCGGCAATTCTTTCCGCCATATAGCCGTGCAAAATTCCGCAGACATCACAGGGTTTTCGGCCACGCCGCCTCATGACCATTTAGGCGAAGTGATAGAGCCACTGCTTCCACAAGGAAACCCTGTAGCAGAAAAGCTTTCAAACCTAATGGAAATAGCCCACGGTATTTTAAACCATCATCCTATCAACGAAAAACGTCGTAAAAAAGGAAAACTGCCTGCAAACGGCATATGGTTTTGGGCGGAAGGCAAGGCCATCATTCTGCCATCTTTCACTCAGCGCCATGGTAAAAAAGGTATAGTGGTAAGCGCGGTACCTTTGGTGCGTGGCATAGGCACGTTGGCGGGCTTTGACTTTACTAAAGTAGACGGCGCCACCGGCGAGCTTGACACAAACTTCGAGGGTAAAGCCCAGGCGGTGCTGAAGGCTTTGTCTGATGGATACGACATCGCTGTTTTGCATGTAGAGGCGCCTGACGAATGCACCCACAACGGCGACTTAGACGGTAAACTGCAGGCTATCTCTTGGCTAAGCAGTCGTGCTGTTGCCCCCTTGAAAGACGGCCTTGATGCATCGGGCGAAGAGTATCGTATACTTATTTTAAGCGACCACAAAACATTGATATCCACACGTGGACACGACGGCGATCCCGTACCGTATATCATATACGACAGCCGAGGATGCAAAAAACCATCAAATCTTTCTTACACCGAGGAAAACGCCCAAAAAGGCGAATTCCTAAACGAAGGTGACACATTAATCGATATTTTACTTGAGTCTAATATATAAACCACATTTTCCGCCATCTTTTCAGCTATCTGAAAAGGTGGTTTTTTTGTGCTGTTTCATCCAAAAATTTACACCATCACAGCCCTGCGGCTGTATATTGCTGCGCCATTATCTCTTCAAATTTTTGCGCCACATCGCCAAAAACAAGCATTTCATCATAGCCACCACCCCATTTGTCTGTCATCACGACTAAGAGATAAGGTTTGTCGGCAAACACCACCGCCATGTCGTGGTATGCGCCTATGTCCCATCCATACTTATGCGCCACAGGATATGAAGACGTTATCATCTTGTTACTTGCTTTTTCCATCCATGCACGCAGCTCGCCTCCGTATGGGTTTTCATTCATGACGCGGTATATTTCTTGCAAAAACACACCCATGTCAGATGCTGTTATCTGTCCGTATATTACACTGTTTATGGCGTCGGCCGCGGTCTCGTCTATGCCAAGTGCAATCGCCCACTCTAAAAATCCTTCCGCGTCATATCGGTTCAGTAGCACCCTTAAAGCCACGGTATCGCTGTCCGTGATGGCATATTCCATCAGTTGCTGTACGCTGAGCGATGTCGGCAGTGGCATCTCTTTTATCACGCCGGTGTTTTCATAAAGCCCTTGCACATCTGCCTGGCTTATTGTGATAATTTCTTGCAAGTCACACAGCCCTTTTTCTGCCAGCGTGAATAGATATGCCACATAAGGCGCTTTCATGGTGCTGGCATAATACTGCTGTACATCGTCGTTGTATGTATACTGTGTGCCACTTTCAATATCCATATACCACACCGACACCACCCCACTGCCCACTGCGCTGTCATACGGCTGGGTCAGGGCGTTTCCGTCTTCATCCTCTGTTACTGTAACATAGCTGGGCTGTTTTGCCCATTCGTCCAGCATGGCGTCCATTTGCGCCGTTTGCTCTGCCGTAAAAGACAAGTCAGGCCCTGCTTGCTGTGAAGATACAGGCGCAGACACAGATGGCACTACCACCGCCGGCATTGGCGCTGTGCTGCTTGGTGTCGATTCCACCTGTGGCGCACTGCTGTTTGGCGTCATGCTCATGAACAGCACCACCAGCACAAGTAAAAACAAAATCACTGCCGTTAGAATCCCCACTTGCACCCATCTACCTATGACCACATTTCGATTTTCGGTAGAAAAATTCACTCTTTTTTGCTTTTTTCCCATACCGTCACCCCTTTAGATACATCATAGATACATCTTCATATATCAGCCTCAACTTGCCGTAAACTGGCTTTGATAAATGGATGCATAAAACCCATTTTTAGCCAGTAGCTGGGCATGACTGCCCTGTTCCGCTATATACCCATCTTTCATCACCAAAATAGTATCGGCGTTTTCGATAGTGGACAGCCTATGCGCCACAATAAAGCTGGTCCGAGTTTCCATCAGCTTGCCCA
>CAYJIC010000052.1:0-13653 GCA_964370155.1 uncultured Oscillospiraceae bacterium | reverse complement strand
CTCCGAAAATCCGTGAAGTGGAAGAAGGCCGCATAGAAGTTCGTCAAGTTATCAAGGTTTCCAATATTGGTGTGGTAGCCGGATGCTATGTGCTGGAAGGCAAGGTAATGCGTGGCAATAAAATCCGTGTTGTGCGTGAAGGTATCGTTATCACGGAGGATGAAATCTCTTCACTACGTCGTTTCAAAGATGATGTAAAAGAAGTGGCGCAAGGTTATGAATGCGGTATATCTCTTACAAAGTTTAATGATATAAAAGAAGGCGACGTTTTCGAAAGTTTCATTTTGGAAGAATACAGAGACTAATAAAATTAATATACGATAGTACACAAAAGCCTTGTGACTTTGCCACCAGTGAAATATATATATTTGACAGGTGGCAAAGTGTTTTTTAAAGGCAAAGGAGCTTTATATGCCAAAAAAATCAGTTTCCAAAAACGTGGCACGTCTCAACGAAGATATGAGACGCGAGCTAATTGATATTTTAAACAGTATGAAAGATCCACGTGTTAATGGTGGCCTAATTACCATTACAAAAGTGGAAAATGTAAGCGATTTATCTACGTGTAAAGTACATATAAGCGTGATGGATCGTCCGGGTGGAGCGGCAGAGGTCATAAAAGGAATGAATGCTGCGAAAGGATATGTGCGCAGTGAGATTGCACAGCGTATGCACATAAGACGTTCTCCGGAATTTGTTTTTATTGAGGACGATAGTGCCGCTTATGCGGACCATATCAATAGACTGCTGAAAAATCTGTAATGATGTAATTGGCAGGTACGATTAACTAGAGGTAAATGTATCATGAGTGAAATTTTAGACATACAAGCGATTATGGGCAGGCTGATGCGAGCCGATAATATTTTGATTTTATGCCATAAAAACCCGGACGGAGACACACTGGGCTCAGCGGGTGCTTTGTTTTGGGGTTTGAAAAACCTTGGAAAAACTGTTGCTGTATTATGTAATGATCCCATACATGCACGTTACGACTACATGGAAATGGATTTGTTTTACCAGCAGTTTGAGCCGCAGTATGTGGTGGCAGTGGACATTGCCGGCACACAGCTGTTTGGTGAGAAAGTGGCGAAATGGGCCGACAAAGTGGACCTTTGCATCGATCACCATGGCTCGAATTCAGGGTATGCCGATGTGATGCTTTTGGACGATACAGCGGCAGCTTGTTGTGAAATAGTGTATGATTTGCTTATCAATATGGGTTTGGACATTGACAAGCGCATAGCGGACTGCCTTTATACCGGTGTGTCCACCGACACAGGGTGTTTTAGGTTTGCCAATACCACGGCGCGCACCCATCGTGTGGCAGCTAGGCTGATTGATCTTGGCGCCGATGTCACTATGTTGAATGAGTTGCTCTTTGAAAATCGTTCGAAACAACGAATAAAAATAGAAGAAATTGCACTTTCTACACTAGAATATCATTTTGATGGCTTGTGCGCACTTATCTGCATCACAAGAGATCAGATTGAAAAAGTTGGTGTGGATGAAAATGATTTAGAGGGCATCACAGCCATGCCGCGTAGCATCGAGGGTGTAATGGTGGGCATCACCATGCGCCAGCAAGCGTCTGGTAGCTTTAAAATCAGTGTGCGTAGTAAAGTAGGACTGCAAGCCGATGTAATTGCCAAAGCTTTGGGCGGTGGAGGCCATAAACAAGCTGCAGGCTGCGAGGTACTGGGTGGCCTTGACTTTGCTAAAGCGGCAGTGCTGGCAGAAACAGAAAAAGTGCTGATTGCCGGCAATGTATATAAAAAGGAAGAAGAAAAAAGTGAATGAATGGAATATTCATAGTTGATAAACCACAGGGATTTACCAGTTTTGATGTAGTGGCCAAGATGCGGGGTATATGCCAAACGAAAAAAATCGGACATGGTGGAACGTTGGACCCGATGGCTACCGGTGTGCTTCCGGTGTTTGTGGGCCGTGCAGTAAAGGCGGTGGACTTGGCGCCACAGCAGGGTAAGGCATATGAAGCGCAGATACTGTTTGGTGTGGCCACCGACACAGGAGATATCACAGGTAATGTGATAAAAAAAGTGGACAAAACAGTGACGATGGAAAGTTTGCAAGAAGTTTTGCCGCAGTTTTTGGGAGAGCAAACACAACTACCGCCCATGTATAGCGCAGTGAAAGTGAACGGTACACCGCTGTATAAGTATGCCAGAGAAGGCAAAAGCGTAGAGAGAAAAACAAGACAGGTGACAATAAACGAGATTGTTTTAAGGCAAGAGACAGATAAAAACAAGTTTGGGATATTTGTCAGTTGCTCAAAAGGCACGTATATTCGTAGCTTGTGCGAGGACATTGGCGCAAAGCTGGGCACAGTAGCTACTTTGGCTTCATTGCAACGAACAAAGTCGGGCGTTTTTACTATTGATAAGGCTATTACGCTTGCGGATATCCAAGCGGCAAAAGACGCAGGTGTGCTAGGCACATTGGCAATAGAGGTGGACAGCTTGTTTGCGGAATATCCAAGCTTTACCGTGAACGAAAAAGCTGCACAACGACTGCAAAACGGAGCTCCGTTATATGGCATAAAGGGTACACCCGGAACGAATAGAATATATAAGGGCGAAGATGTACCGGAGTTTTTAGGGCTGGGGGATTTACAAGAAAGCGGCGAGATGAAAATATCAAAGCTTTTTGCTGTACGAGATCAGAATGATGCATAGTAGGCCCTTGGCAAGATAGTATGGTAATATGTGACTTTAAATGAAGGTGATTTGGCGTGCGGATTGTTACACACAGGCAACCTAGAACAAAAGAGGATACACCGTCTGCTGTTGCGATGGGATATTTTGATGGTATGCATATTGGGCATATCTCGGTTATACAATCGGCTAAAGAGTTTGCCGATGCAATGGGACTTAGGCTGGCGGTTTTCACGTTTAGTGGAAAAAAAGCTAAAGTGCATGCGGGACTGATTTCTAACGAAAAACAAAAACATGATAAAATGGCGGGTATAGGGGTAGATACGTGCTACCAGCCATTTTTTGATAATTTTGCAGCGCTATCACCCGAAGGTTTTTTTTATGATATGTTACTTGGAGAATATAACGCAAAAGCACTATTTTGTGGAGAAAATTTTCATTTTGGGGCAAACAGGGCGGGGAACGTGCAAACATTGCAAAAGCTGTGTGCCGTAAACAATGTGAAACTAAGTGTTGTGCCTACTGCAGGATATAAAGGTGAGATAGTTTCATCCACTGCTATAAAGCAAAATCTGAAAGATGGAGATGTTTTAGCCGCAAACGCTATGTTGGGCCGGCCATATGAGGTTTTTTTGCCGGTGGAAAGCAGTGTATACAATGAAAAAGAAGGTTTTTTGGAACTTGAGCATACCGTGCCTGAAAATTTATGCTTACCTGCTGATGGGATGTATATTACAAAAGCAAGTGTAGGAGGCGAACATTTAATCGCCGTGACAGGATTTGGAATGAAAGATATTGATGACTCAGGCGCGTCGCTATGTAAAACATTTTTGTTTGAGTGCTGTAAAGAGTGTCAAAATAAAGAGATATCAATACAGTTTTTTGAAAAAATTTCCGAAATACAGATGTTTGAATATTTAAGCGAACAAGATAGAGCAGTGAAGTATTGGGGCAAGGCAGCTGAAAAATATTTTAATGTATGACAATAGTAAAGAAAAAATGTGTAATTAACGATAAAAGTACCTAAAAATGCTTGCAAGATGGGTATGTGTGTGTTATTATTTCATAGTACCTATGCTGGGTGATGGGCGTGTTTCCTCTAAAGGTGGCACCCTTACTTGGGATAAGGCGAATAAATGCCGCATAGACGGCTTAAAAAGAGGAGAAAGAAAATGATTAACAAAGCAGAAATTATCAAAGAACATGCACGCAGCGAAGGCGACACCGGCTCACCTGAAGTACAAGTTGCACTACTTACTGCACGCATCAATCACCTGACAGCACATGGCAAACAAAACCCGAAAGACCATCATTCCAACCGCGGTCTTTTGAAAATGGTAGGTCAACGCAGAAACTTGCTTGCTTATCTACACAATAAAGATATCGCTCGCTATCGTGCCCTGATCGCAAAACTTGGTTTGCGTAAATAATTGTATTTATTCTAAGAGCAGGAGCCACAAGGCTTCCTGCTTTTGGATTATTTATATCAAAGATGTACCCACAAACGGGACAAAACGCAGCAAAGCATTTATGATGATTGTGCAATGAACAGAGCGTTTCGATTGGCTCGAAGCTCTTTGTTGATTGCGCAAAAGCTAAATGGTTTGTGCGCTTTGTCCCCTAGATAATATTGGAGGCAATAACAGAATGGAAATAGCAAGTAAAAAAATGGAATTCCCGAATTTCAGAACATTTTCAATGGAGCTGGCAGGACGTACCCTGACAGTTGAAACCGGGAAAATGGCCGGCCTTAGCAACGGCAGCTGTATGGTTCGTTATGGTGACACATGCGTGATGTGTAATGTTACCATGAGCAATAAACCTCGCGAAGGAATAGACTTTTTCCCACTGAATGTGGACTATGAAGAAAAACATTATGCTATCGGCCGTATACCCGGAAGCTTTATGCGTAGGGAAGCTCGTCCCGGCGAGAAAGCTATCCTGACCAGCCGTGTAGTTGATCGTCAAATACGTCCTTTGTTCCCCAAAGACATGCGCAACGATGTGTCTGTGGTGATGACTGTTATGAGCATGGAACAAGACTGTAGCCCCGAAGTGGTGGGCATGATAGGCACATCTATAGCGCTTTCCATCTCGGACATTCCGTGGAATGGTCCTACTGCAGGCGTTATGGTTGGTTTGGTAGACGGCGAGATTGTTATCAACCCGACAGAAGCCCAGCGCGCTGTGAGCGAATTGTCGCTTACTCTTGCCGCCAGCGAAGAGCTAGTGGTTATGATTGAAGCGGCTTCTAACGAAATTGATGAAGAAACAATGATGCGTGCTATCAAAGCAGGACATGAAGCCGATAGAGAAATCATTAAATTCATTCAATCCATCGTGGATGAAATCGGCAAAGAAAAAGCAGAATTCCCCTCGATACATTTGGACGATGCTTTGTTCAGCGAAGTACACGACGCGTTTCTTGATCAGTTCAAACACGCTATGGATACCGACGATAAAAACGTGCGTGATGAGCGCTTAGCTCCTATTGCCAACGCTTTGGAAGAAAAATATGCCGAAGAGTGGGGCAATGGCATAGTAGAAGAACTAATGTACAAAATGCAAAAAACAGTTGTGCGTCGTTGGTTGCTTGACGAAGGCAAACGTGTGGACGGTCGTGGCATTGATGAGATTCGTCCTTTGGTGGCTGAAGTTGGCCTTTTACCACGTGCACACGGTAGTGGTATGTTTACTCGTGGCCAGACACAGTGCTTGACTGTGGCGGCGCTTTCTACCATGCGTGATGCTCAAATTGTGGACGATTTGTCGGGCGAAAACCTGAAACGTTATATGCATCACTACAATTTCCCGCCATACTCTGTAGGCGAGGCACGTGCTCCACGTAGCCCAGGCCGTCGTGAGATTGGACATGGCGCGTTGGCAGAAAAAGCACTGCTTCCAATGCTACCCAGTGTTGAGGAATTCCCATATGCCATTCGTTTGGTTTCGGAAATTTTGACATCTAACGGTTCTACATCACAGGCTTCTATCTGTGCTTCATCTTTGGCATTAATGGACGCAGGTGTGCCGATAAAAGAGCCGGTAGCAGGCATCTCTTGCGGACTTATCACCGAAGGCGAACGCTGGATGACCATGGTTGATATTCAAGGCGTGGAAGATTTCCACGGCGACATGGACTTTAAAGTTGGCGGTACTAAAAACGGTATCACAGCTATTCAAATGGACATTAAAGTGCTTGGTCTGACCCATGAAGTGGTTGAAAATGCACTGGAAAAATGCAGAAAAGGCCGTTTGTGGATCTTGAATGATATCATGAATCCGGTTATCAATGCACCTCGTGAAGAGCTGTCTGACTATGCACCTAAGATGTTGTCTATCAAGATTGATGTAGACAAAATCCGCGACGTTATCGGTAAAGGTGGCAAGGTTATCCAAGAGATTTCTGCAACCAACAACGTGAAAATTGACGTGGAAGAAGACGGTCAAGTTCATGTTTCGGCCATCAACATCGAAGATGCACGTCGTGCACTACATACCATTAAAACTATTGTGGACGATCCCGAAGTAGGCGCTATTTACAAAGGTAAGGTTACTCGCTTGATGAACTTTGGCGCTTTTGTAGAGATTGCACCGGGCAAAGAAGGACTAGTGCATATTTCAAAGCTTGACAACAAGCGTGTAGAACGTGTGGAAGATGTTGTAGCTGTAGGCGATGAACTGCTGGTGAAAGTGACAGAGATTGACCAGCAAGGACGAATCAATCTTTCTCGTAAAGATGCGCTAGCAGACCTAGCAGCAAAACAAGGCGAATAAATAATATTTAAAACACCATTTTCTCATTTTGAAGAGAAAATGGTGTTTTTTTGCATTAATTAAAGGTGTAAGAGGCTATAAAAACAAAAAGTTTTCCGGGTAATATACCACACCGGAAAACTTTTTATATCTATGAACTTAAATCTAGTTCTACAACCTAGTTCTATGTTATTTTTTGAAATTGGGAAAATTGTGTATATTGAATAATCCACTCAAAACAGCATTGACATATGTGCTTAATCCAACTTATACAATAGCCTTTTATTGATAACATATGCATTGCTTCTTACGAAACTGTACAAAACACTAGCTTTTGAATGGAGCTTATCACAAAATATATCATACAGTCGAATAAAAGATCATGATGGCAAATGATAACCGTCGCTATTCATATTGCCTATATTAAAATGTAGTACATTAAATATTTCGATGTCTTAAGGTTGTTGACTGCAATAATATACTTTATACTTTGTTACACACAATTTCGGCTTTGCGATATTAAAAACATATAATACTGTTTTTAATATTATTGATGCTGCTCACTATAAAGCATCAAATGTAGAGCTCTGATCATTTTAGAACTGTTATAACTATCTTTTGAAACTTCGTGCTTAAAGTGCTTTGAACCTTAGCCCTTTACAAACCAATTATGCATTTGACTTTTCTAATTTTGATCATTTTTTCGAATATCAATCTTTTAATTCATTGGTAGATAATAGTTTTTGAAAAGTCATTTCAGGGCTTGAGCTCGTTTCGTACCATAGTGCAATGTTCTTGAAATGTTTAGATACGTACAAATTCTACATCATCAAACCGGATTTTTCATAGCCGGTACTCCATGTCAGACCTCACGAGACGAAAGTATAAGGCATGTGACTGAATACAACCGCTTTAGCGCTTAATAATGATAAAATGCTTTCATATACATATATTTAAAAGCATAAACTATCAGCAAAGCTACTAAAACATTCTCCGTATCAGGATGGTGATAAGTACTTGCCTAAACTATGCGTCCCGTTCCATCTGAATTGGTTCTTCAAGTTGGAACATTGGACTCACCCCTTTCGGTTTGTGTGTTTATTATAGCATGCATAAAATACATGGTCTATTGACAAACTGCACGTAAATAAAAGGGTGTTTGTATACATGCTATAAACTATGGATAAAAACCACGATAAAAAATATGGAATATGACCAAAAAAGCACTCGACAAATGTCGAGTGCAAATAAAGTGAGATTAGTTTGCGGATTGTTCTTCCTTCATTTTTACGAAGCAGTCGCTGCAATATACCGGGCGATCTTCGCGGGGTTTGAAAGGAACACGTGCTATTGAGCCACACTCGGCACATGAGGCGTCGTGCATTTCACGGGAACCACGGCTGTTTGCCTTGCGGGCGTCACGGCATGATTTACAACGTTGCGGCTCGTTATCAAAGCCACGCTCAGCATAAAATTCTTGTTCGCCGGTAGTGAACAAAAACTCTTGTCCACAATCCTTACACATAAGGGATTTGTCTTGGTACATAATAATTCTCCTCAGAAAAAATTTTGGCCCACGGAAGGATTCAAACCATCACCTTTGGTACTGATAAAAGTGGTACCAACGCTCTGTATTAAGCTACCGGGCACGTATAAAATAAAATGTTGGTCGTCTGGAAAAAAATAAATCATACAAAAAATGTATACTATAGAGAAGTGCTTATTAATTGTAGCCGTCATACATGAAAAAGTCAACATATATTTAACACTATGGTTATTGAATTTGTTGAATTGAACAAAAAATATTAAATAAACTGTAACATTAGGCAAAGTATTACTATGTGTAGACAGAATAAAGATGGAATTTATTATGAATAGGTGTTGATAATCAAGTGAAATTGATATTTTTTTAAGGATAGAGTATAATACAAAAATCAGTAAATATAAGGGAGGATATCATGAAAATATTGAATTTTGGCTCGTTAAATATTGATCATGTGTATAGTGTGGAGCACATTGTTCGGCCGGGAGAAACAATATCTTGTCTTGGAATGCAAGATTTTTGCGGGGGCAAAGGGCTGAATCAGTCAATAGCGCTGGCACTTGCCGGAGCAGATGTGTATCATGCCGGTAAAGTAGGCGCAGATGGCGAGGAGTTGTTGCGTCAGATGCAGAGTGCAGGCGTAAACACAACATATACCAAAATTGAGGATGGTGTGCCCACAGGCCACGCTATCATCCAAGTAGATAGTAAAGGACAAAATTGTATTGTGATTCATCCGGGTGCGAACGGTAAAATCACAAAAGAATATATGGACGAAGTGTTTGACAATTTTGAAAAAGGCGATATGTTGTTGTTGCAAAATGAGATCAGCAATATGGAATACGCCATTGAAAAAGCACATGACAAAGGAATGAAAGTGGCGCTTAATCCGTCGCCGATCGATGAAAAATTGGCTTCGTCTTCATCGCTACAGTATGTGGACTACTTTATTCTGAACGAAATAGAAGGGTATGAAATTTCAGGTGAAAAAGAAGGCAAGGCGATCTGTGGCGCGCTACGTGAAAAATATCCAAGTTGTAATGTAATGTTGACACTGGGCAAAAACGGATGCATGTATCATGACGGCAAGATATTTGCAGATCACGGGATTTATGACGTTGGTGTGGTGGATACCACCGCTGCGGGTGATACATTTACCGGATATTTCTTAGCGTGTATGGCCGAGAGCCTGGCAGTAGAAAAATGCCTAGAGCTGGCAAGCAAGGCATCGTCGATGGCGGTAAACAAAGCTGGTGCATCTTCCTCAATTCCAAAACGTGCAGAGGTGGAAGCGACTACTATTCAGCTGATGTAAAATAATGTGATATACGTAAAATGCCCTGTTATCAAACTGTGTAGTTTGATAACAGGGCATTTTATGTGCATGATTTTTGGCTAGCTACGTAAAACTACCTGCATTTCAGAAAGCTTTTGTAAAATTTTCTTTATGGTAGAGTCAGCTTGCTCGTCGGTGAGGGTGGCCTGCGTGTCTCGAAGGACTAAACTGTACGCCAGACTCTTCTTGCCTTCTCCGATGTTGTCGCCTGTGTAAATATCAAATAGCATCAAATCTTGCAGACGCTTTCCACCACCGGCACGAATAGCAGCTGCAATATCGGCCGCGGGCACGTCGCTATTGGCCACAAGAGCCAAGTCACGAGTGAGGGCAGGGAAGCGCGGAAGTGGCTGAGACTGGGGAGTGTCGCCACGTACGGAAAACAGCACATCCATGTCTAAATCGGCCGCAGTAACACGGGGTTTTATGTCGTAATTTTCCAAAACAGAGGGATGGACTTCGCCAATGATACCCAGTTTTTGCCATTCGTCTTTTTCGGTGCTGCGAACATAAATATCGGCGCAACGACCGGGATGATATGAAGTGGTTTCGGTGTTGCGTTGTATCTTCCACAAAGGCACCTGAACCGAAGATAGTACACTTTCCACCACACCTTTAAGGGTGAAGTAATCCCATTCTTTGCCGTATGCTGCTAAAATAGCTTTTTTCAGCTCGGTGGGCAAATCACCTTCTTTTTCGGCGGCGCGGTATTCGGTAGCCATTTCAAACACGGCACATTCTTCGGTGCGTGCGGCCCAGTTGCGTGCAGTCACCTCTAAAATACTGGGTAGTGCAGTGGTGCGCATAAGCGAGGTGTCTTCACCCAGTGGATGCAATATTTTGATGGTGTTGCGTAAAACATCATTTTCAGCAAGGCAGATGGCATCAAGGCTTTTCGGGCCGTAGAAACTAAATGTTTCACACTGCCATAATCCACAACCGACAAGAACATCAACCATCTTTTTATCAAAGCACTGACGCTCTGTGGGCATGGCTTGTGCGGTTCCTTGCAAAACAGTGGCGGCAACTTTGTTATATCCAATAAAACGCACCACTTCTTCGGCAATGTCGCAGTCAAGTTTCACGTCAGTTCTTGTGGTAGGAACAGTGACGGTATCGCCGTTTACGGTAAAGCCAAGCGGAGCTAAAATATCAACAATTTCCTCACGAGTTACAGTGATGCCAAGTAGGTTGTTTACTCCGGAGACAGATAAAGGTATGGTGTATTCTTTTTTAGGGTTTGGATATATGTCTACCGTACCGTTTATGATATCGCCGGCGTCCAGCTCTTTCACCAGCTGCAAAGTGCGAGCAAGTGCAAGATCGATTATATTGGGGTCAAGGCTTTTTTCGAAGCGTGAAGAGGCTTCCGTGCGCAGGCCAAGTTTACGGGATGTGGCGCGAACTGAAGGACCGTGGAATGAGGCGGACTCAAACACAACTTTTTTTGTGGTTTCATACACGCCGGAATATTCACCGCCCATAACACCCGCAACGGCGATAGGACCCTTTTCGTCGGCGATAATCATCATGTTTTCGTCTAAATCACGGGTGACGCCGTCTAAGGTGACGATAGACTCGCCCGCATTGGCAAAACGTGTGGTGATGATGCCACCGTTCACATAGGCGTAATCAAAAGCATGCATGGGCTGGCCGTATTCCAGCATAACATAGTTTGTGATATCCACGATGTTGTTTATGGGACGAACACCTGCATGACGCAGGCGGCGACGCATCCATTCAGGGCTTTCTTTGATACGCACATTGTCTATCATGGCTGCTGTATATCTTAGGCAAGTGTCGGTACTTTCAATAACGGCCGAAAGAAGATCTGATATGTTTCCGGTGCCGCTAGGCATTTGTGGAGTGTTGTCGGAAAAAGGTACACCGAATGTCACAGCAGCTTCACGTGCCAAACCACGAATGGACAAACAGTCAGGGCGGTTTGGTGTGATTTCAAATGTAAACACATCTTCACACAGGCCAAGCACTTCGGCGGCGTTTGCGCCAAGTGGATGGTCTTCACTAAGCACCATTATCCCGTCTTCAATAGCGCTTGGATAATCGTTTATGGTAAGATTTAGCTCGGAAATGCTACATAACATGCCCTGGCTTTCCACACCACGTAGTTTGCCACGTTTTATTTCTATGCCACCGGGAAGTTTTGCGCCGTGCAAAGCCACAGGACAAAGCTCGCCACCGCTAAGGTTTTGCGCACCGGTAACAATTTGCACGGTTTCTGTGCCCACGTTGACCTTGCAAACCCATAAATGGTCGCTGTCGGCATGGCGCTCTATAGCATCAATGCGGCCGATAACAACATTTTGTATGGCGGTGCCTTCATTTTCATGATGCTCCACTTTGCTTCCGGTCATGGTCATTTTATCGGCAAACTCAGCCGGGGTGGTGTTTACCGGAGCGAAATCTTTCATCCAACTTAAAGGTAATTTCATGCTTTGGCACCTCCTTTACTAAACTGTTTCAAAAAGCGCAAATCGTTTTCATAAAGTGCGCGCATATCGTCGATGCCGTAACGCATCAATGTGATACGCTCAAGGCCGATACCGAATGCAAATCCGGAATAAACAGAGGAGTCAATGCCACAGTTTTCAAGGACTTTTGGATGAACCATTCCGCAACCCAGCATCTCAATCCAGCCCTCGCCTTTACACATGCTGCAGCCGCTTCCGCCGCATTTAAAGCAGCTCATGTCTACCTCGGCCGAAGGCTCGGTATAGGCGAAATGATGCGGGCGAAAACGTGTTTTTGTGTGTGGGCCGTATAGCTTTTTAAAGAACATGTCAAGTGTACCTTTTAGGTCGGTGAATGTGACATTTTTATCCACCGCCAAGCCCTCTATTTGATGGAAAATAGGGCTATGGGTAGCATCGGCCGGATCAGAGCGATATACCCTGCCGGGGCAAATGATGCGAATAGGTGGCTTTTGCGACATCATGGTACGAATCTGCACAGGGCTTGTCTGTGTACGCAAAAGAATGTTTTCAGTGATGTAAAATGTGTCTTGTGTGTCACGTGAAGGGTGACTTTGTGGCATGTTTAAAAGGGTGAAGTTGTTGTCGTCGTACTCGATTTCGGGGCCTTCAACAACATCAAAACCCATGCCCAAAAATATGTCTTCAAGCTCGCCCAAAACAAGGCGCAAAGGATGTTTGCCACCCAGCTTTGGGGCAGTGCCCGGCAAAGTGACGTCTATTGTTTCGCTTTGCAGTTGCTTTTCTCTTTTTGCAGATTCCAGCTTAGCTGTCTGTGTGCGAATAACATCTTCCAGCTGTGTGCGCACCTCGTTTGCCAAGGCGCCAACCACCGGACGCTCCTCGGCAGACAGCTTACCCATTTGCTTTAAAATAGCAGTAAGCTCTCCTTTTTTGCCCAGAAAACGCACCCGAAGCCCATCAAGGGTAGTGATGTCGTCTGCCTTAGTGATAAGATCTGTTGCTGTTTTTTGTATAACCTTTAATTCTTCTTGCATCATTTCACTTCCTAACTATAATACCGTATCAAAAAATGAATACGGGCAAAAATAAAAGCTTCCTCCCTCAAACGCTAATAAAAGCGAAGGGACGAAGCTGCAAATACTCCGCGGTACCACCCACATTTTGCCATTCAGGCAACACTTTGATGTAAAACACCACTGTTTTGTAACGGAAACTGCCGTTTTGGCCTACAGATGTATTTGAATACATGTTCAACCAAACCACTCCAAAGGGAACTTCACCACCGTTGTTTTGAAGGGCTTTCAGCCAAGGCCCCATTCTCTTTTACAAAACCGACTGTAGCTACTTTCCTTTTTCATCGTGTTTATCGGTATTTATCATAACATGTTATAGGCACTTTGACAATACATTTTTAAACAGAGTATACTGATAGTGACGACAATAGTGTTTAGTCGGTCGATTCAACTACTGCCGATGCGGCTGAAAAGAAAAATAAAGCAACAATTGTTCAACTTTTAGTATAAATTAACGGCGTATACCCTTATGGTATATAAAACGTCCTAAAGAAAGGTGAAAAAATGATAGCAGGCATAGGTGTGGATTGTGCCACCATTACGCGTATAGAAAAAAGCATACAAAAAGAACATTTCTGTAAAAAGGTATTTAGCGACGAAGAGTGGCAGGCGTTGTCGGCGCTGGCACCACATCGAAAAGCGGAAAGTGCCGCGGCGTGCTTTGCCGCAAAAGAAGCCTTTTTGAAGGCGGCAGGTGTGGGCCTTGGCGGGTTTGCTCTGCGTGACATAGCCGCCTTGCGCCATGAAAGCGGCAGGCCATATTACAAGCTTTCGGGCACGGCCGAAGCGTTTTGTAAAGATAACGGGATGACAGCAC
>CAYJIC010000051.1:0-13790 GCA_964370155.1 uncultured Oscillospiraceae bacterium | reverse complement strand
CAATTTTAAAACCCGGGCGAAAATCATCGGCGTACGTAATGGGAAATATTTTGCTTTGAAATTTTCGGGTTATGATCCAATTTTAAACTTTAGCTGTCATCAAGCGAATACCTAACAGACACAATGCTATTCATCGCACTTGATGTCAATACGGTGATAATACACTACATATAGTTTTTACGAAACATCCATATGAATTAATTGCTTTTTTCATCAAATATGCGTATTATATAGGTAAATACTGCCATTTTTGTTGAAAATTGTATGTGTATAGCATATTTAAAATCACAATATTTATACTTTTATCAACACAATAAAAAACTAACAAGCATATATTTAATGCATTTTTTGGAGGATCACATGAGATGTGAGCATTGTAATCAACCCTTATCCGGTAGTAAAAACTTTTGTAAAAGCTGTGGACTTCCTATAAAAAGAAAAAAACGCAGTGGCTGTCTTTCCGCTATTATCATACTTGTTGTGATAATGGTAGTGATTTTATTTGCCTTTTTCATGATTGGATTTCTATCCGAGGATTCCAGCGAATACGCTTCCTCAACAAGCAGAATATCCGATACCACGTCTACTACCGATAATTCTTATGACTTTCAGCAAGGTGACGTGCGCGATTTTTACACCACGCCAAAAGCAGACGGTAGCGACATACATACCATCATGGTTTATATGATAGGCTCCGACCTTGAAACTATAGATGCCTCGGCCACTCATGACATTTATGAGATGCAAGATGCCGAGTTTGGCGATAATATAAACCTTATACTGATGACGGGTGGTGCAGAATATTGGCATCATGAAGATATCAGCAATAGCTCTACACAATATTGGCAGGTGGAAGACGGCAACCTCACCTTATTATATGACGCTCAAACACATATTGACATGGTATCTTCTGATACCGTGAGCACATTTATCACCGATACAGCAAATGCTTTCCCCGCTGATAGGTACAGCTTGATTTTTTGGAACCATGGCGGTGGAACTTTGGGCGGTTTTGGATACGATGAACATTATTCATCAGACACACTCACCTTAACCGATCTCGATGTAGCACTCAATGAAGCCGATATAAAGTTCGATTTTGTAGGGTTTGATGCATGCCTTATGGCTACAATAGAAACAGCAATGATGCTGGAGTCTCACGCTGATTATTTCATTGCTTCGCAAGAGTCTGTTCCCGGTGAAGGCTGGTATTACACCGACTGGCTCACAGAGCTTGGCCAAAATCCATCCATGTCAACACTGGACATCGGCACAACCATCATCGATGACTTTGCAAATTCGTTTTCTCACTACTCCGCCGGCATCTCTTATACCCTTTCTGTTGTCGAGCTTCGGCAAATACCACTTGTTTATGATATATTAACAGACTATTTCATCAACGCCACCACCGATATTCGCAACGACGAATATCCCCAATTATCCCGAGCACGGCATGAAACAAAGGATTTCGGCGATGGTTACTTTGAGCAAATTGATATTATAGACTTCATCCAAAACGCCGATGTTGAGGGTGGCGATCATGCCCTTGCGGCAGTACGTAACTCAGTAAAATACTACCAAAATAGCGATTATGTTGAGTCTGCACATGGCCTAGCCATGTATTTCCCTTATGAATATCCCGAATACTATGCCGATAGCCGAGATATTATAAACAGCCTTGGGGTAAGCCGCGAATATACAAACTTTTTCAATGTATTTGTCAGCGCCATGACTGGTGGACAAGTACAAAAACCTGACGATTTCAATGCTGATCCTGAGCCTGAAAGCGATTATTCCACAGAAGATTGGTACGACACCGAAACCGCCGAGGACTACCAAGACGAATATGACGGCGAACATTTTGAAACACTAGTAATAGACGAAAAAGACGGCGGGTATGTTTTAAGCCTTAGCCCTGAGCACTGGGAAGACATTACAACCATTGAATTGCAGGTACTTTTAGACACCGGCGAAGACTATGTTGATCTCGGTAGCGATAACGTATACCAGTTTGACGACGACGGAGATTTAATTGTCGACTTTGACTATACCTGGGTTGCGCTGGACGGCCACATCGTACCTTTTTATGCCGCGGAAGAAGTGGATGGTGAAGACGGCTGGTATACATACGGATACGTGCCTGCCATTTTAAATGGTGAAGAATATATTAATGTAGTTGTTTATTGGGACGACGCAAACCCTCACGGTTATGTTGCCGGATATAACAAACAAGCCGAAGCCGGCCAACCTGTTGGGAAATTTTCATATGATTTAGAAGAAGGCCAGACAATAGAATGGCTGTTCGACTATTACACATATGATTATGAATTTGATGATAGCTATGTATCCGGCGAGCCGTATATTGTTACCGGCCAAGAAATAGAAGTAAGCTATAGTCATGTCGGCGACATGGACGCTTTAGTATATTTCCGATTAACAGACATCTACAACAATGTATATAACACTGAAATCGTACAGTACACTGACTAACAACTAAAAACAGCTTTTTATTCATAGTAAAAACCACATTCACTACTTTTCCCATGTGAATGTGGTTTTTACTTTTTTCTTTGCTTTTTGTCGAATTTATGTTAAACTGTAAATAATATTTTAAAATTTGGCGTATTTTATATTTTTTTTGTAACATCTGTATATTTTTCTTTCAACAATTAAGTAATCCACCCTTACAACTACTAAGAAAGGACAGTAACTATGGGCAAATTTTTAAAGATACGAGTGAAATTTTTTTTATTGATTACTGTCATACTTATCCTTTTCACTACCCAAATAGTTTTCGCAGAAGATGAGTTTACCACCAAAAAAACCATTATCCGAGTCGGGTATGATTCAGGATACGGTGTTATCAACAACATACACTCCTTAGACGATAAGGGTTTTGGTTATGATATCTTAGTTAGAGCAGAGCACTATTCAAACTATAAGTTTGAGTTTTACGAGTATGATTATTATGGTGCACTAGAGGCACTTGAAAAAGGCGAAATAGATTTAATGGGTATCATGTTTAGTGATACTATGTTTCAAGATTCATTTTCTTATGTTGAACAATTACTGGGATCAGCTCAGCTTATTTTAGCCACAAAAGACGGCAACACTTACTATGATGACCCTATGGAAATAGACGGCAAAACTGTGGCAAGTTTCCAAGACAATCTTTACGAGCGATATCTTGATGCCTATTGTGAGGAAAATGGGATATCTGTAAATTATGTGCGCGGAGAAATAGACACATATACAGATTTAGATGCAGATTTTTATCTTGTCACTACCATTGACCAAAACATTAAAAATTTCAACATGGTAATGAATTTAAAGCTGTTTGACATGCACTTTATCACACACAAAAACAATCCTGAACTTGCCAAGGCTATCTCCGATGCCATAGAGCTTTCTGTGTCGGCAGACGGAACATTCCTTGAAGAACTACAAATAAAATATTATGGTGAAAAACAACTTACTCGGCGTTTTCTAACAAGAGATGAAGTAGCGCTTTTAGCCAGCAAACCCCTCACTTGCGGATATATTGATCATCATCAGCCCATACAGTATACAAACGACGAAGGCTTGCCCGATGGAATAAGCGTACAACTAATGACTATACTTTCCGAGACATATGGCTTTGATATTACATATGTTCCATATAACCATAGCATGACAAACGAGTCTCACGAAAACTTCGATATACTATTATCCGCCACCGGAGATTATGAGCATGAAATGGAGTTTTATACTCCCTCTGAATCATTCCTTGAGTTACCCATGATGCTTTTATCCAAAAGCAATCGTATTGAAGAACTCGTATCTGAAAATCATCAAAGTAAAATGGGAATGCTGAATTACATCACCATTGACCATGCGGATATACTTGAGCGATATCCTAGCAATACTATTGTGTCATATGGCACATTTGACGACATGTTGCAAGGATATATTGACGGTGAAATAGATGGTATTTTAGCAACAGATCATGGAATTGAGTATGCACAAACCGTCCTTGGCACAGAACAATATGTCATACGCAGCACCGGTCTCGCATTGCCTTTACGTATTTTTATATCGCGTGACATTGAAAATCTAACCGAATACATAGGCGCATTCAACGTTATGTTTGAGCATCTAAGCCAAAATGAAATCGATGAAGTTATCACCTACCAGTCGGCTTCCTATAACCCTGAATATTCGGCACGTGATTTCATCATGGATAATCTTCTTATAATACTAACCGGCTTGTTTGTAATATTTTTCATTGTTGCATTGATAGTTTTTTATCTACAACACAAAAAGAAAACTGATATTTTAAAAATAATCAACTACGATAGTGTCACAAACCTTATATCAACTTATTATTTCAATGAAAAAGTAAACGAAATTTTGCCTACTGCCAAGCCCAATGAATACGAAGTAATCGACATAGATATTGACAGTTTTCATACCATTAATAAATTGTACAGCAAAGAAATAGGCAATCAAGTAATTTGCGCTGTGGCCAATGCTTTATCCGAAAGCTATAAAGGCACAAATGCGTTAATAGCCAGGGTAATTGCTGATCAGTTTGTTATATTCCACAAGAAAAACGAAGGCCAGCCCATAAAGAAAATATGTGAAAACAACATTTCTTCGTCTATAAAAGTCGTTATGGGCGAAGAGTATAATATAAGTATGTCCATCGGAACCTGCCTTATCAAAAACACTTCTCAGCGGATAGACGAGATTATAGATTGCGCCGTTGCTGCCCGCCTTAAAGGCAAGCAGAAATATCATTTCACCTATTATGAGTATGACGACGAAATCAAAAAAGAGCACGAAATGAAAACAAGTATCGTCTATCGCATGAAAGAAGCTTTATCCAGCAACCAGTTCAAAGTTGTTTTTCAGCCGAAAATAGATTTAAACACTTTGAAAATAAACGGTGCCGAGGCTTTAGTCCGATGGCATACCTCCGGAAAATACGGCGTAATTCCGCCAGATTCTTTTATCAGTATCTTCGAGTCGAACGGGTTTATAGTTGATTTAGATTTATATGTGTTTGACAAAGTATGCGCATTTATAAAATCATACAGTCATCTACTAAACGTACCTCTCATCTCTGTAAACGTCTCTACCATCACATTGTTCGACAATCGATTCCCCGCTGAATATTCGAATATTTTATCAAAATACGATTTACCTGCAAGTAAGGTAGAAATAGAAATCACAGAAAGTGCTACTGCATTAGAGCAGCGCACTTTAATAAAAAAACTGCAAGAGCTTGAAGATCTTGGATTTTTCATTTCTATCGACGATTTTGGTGCCGGCGAATCTTCCCTAAACAGGCTAAGTTCCATCACTGCACACACCATAAAGCTGGACAAAGCATTCCTAGATTATAGTATAGTAAACGAAAAAGGTTCCATTGTGGTGGGCAATGTCATTAAACTTGCAAAACAGCTTAACATGAATGTTTTGTGTGAGGGTGTTGAAACCGCAGCGCAAGCACAATGGCTGAAAGACCTTAATTGCGATTATGCACAAGGGTACTATTTTGCAAAGCCTTTAGACAAGCAACAGTTTGTCAATTTACTCTCTGCAGACAAAACATATGATATGCAAACGTAATACACATTAGCTATATCTCTTACAAGCAAAAAGCAACTGCCTTGTTTCCTCTTTGGAAATCGGCAGTTGTTTTATTTCAAGCCATGAATCTAATTACATTTTAGTAAATTCTATTACGATTTTAAGTCTTGCAAATAGATTATTAGAACGCTTTTAAATGTTTTCTCGAAGCTAGGCTGAGCCGCGCCATTCTTATGTTTACTCGCTGTGCCAATTATCGAATAAAGCCCCGAGGCAAACCCCAGATAAAATATCACAAAATTTCGAATATCTTCATCCGGTTTGTGATCATATACTTTTTTAATGATTTTCAGCAGCATATCTTGCAAGCTATTCATGTCTTCTTCATACTGTTCAAGCGCTTCATTTGACACATTTTTTTTGATCACCGAAAATAGCATGGTATATAGCTCCATAAATTCGGGTATCTCTGAAAATACATCTGTCAAAACATCGGCTATTTCATCTGTGTTTTTATTTTGCACACCGGCAAAATGTTTTTCTATGTACAACAAAATTTTCTCAGCATAATAAATAATCATTTTCAGCATTATTTCTTCTTTAGTCTCAAAGTATTTATATATAGCCGGTCGTGTAAATGTCGTATGCTTTGATATTGCTAAAAAGTTCATTTTCCCAAGACCATTTTCTTCGTATATCTTTATTGCCACTTTTAGAATCTCATTCATTCTGTCTTTCACCTGGCTGTCTGTGCGCGCTCTTTTGTAGTCCATTTCATCACCTCATTATTAATATATACATCATTTTAAAATCATCTTAATCCGCCTGTAAAATAACCATTCATATTCTCTATATTCCAGCCTTTTCTTGATATTTAAATCATATGTGTTATATTTAATTTATTGCCACATGTTATACTGGGAAAATCCAAAATCTTTTGGTATACTGGAATTCATATATAATCTAATCAATTTCATTACATACATTTTTTATGTCAGAAATTGAAGTACTCATTAAAATTTTAAAGTATTATTCGCGTGATTTTTGTCAAATTTAGTATAATTTCCTCGAAAAAAATAACTAAACCTAAAATAAGCTTGTTAAAAGCCTACTATGTGGCTATCTAAAGCAATACATTCAGCTTCACAAAATATCTCAGTTACAAAGACGGAGGCCATAATGAACTTTGCCGAAACTGTATTTCTCAGCACCGAACTAATAGGAACTGTATCTTTTGCAATATCCGGTTCCATGGTATCCATCCAAAAAAGAACAGACTTTTTTGGTGTACTATTTCTTGGCGCTGTTACCGCTGTGGGTGGAGGCATTTTCCGCGACCTTTTAATAGGCACCACCCCGCCCATTGCTTTTGTCAACAGAAAATATGTTTTGATTGCACTTTTAACCTCGCTTATTTTGTTTATTGTGGTAAGATGTGCACGCGAACAATATATTAAATGGGAGCAACACCTAGGCACTATCAATAACATATTCGATGCAATAGGCCTTGGTATTTTTTCGGTGGTAGGCGTACAAGCCGGCATACGCAGCGGCCAAGCCGACAACTTATTCTTTTGCTTGTTTTTAGGACTGGCCACCGGTGTTGGCGGAGGCATCATTCGCGACCTCATGCTTTGCGAAATTCCGTTTGTGCTAAAAAAACGCATATATGCTGTGGCCACACTTTTGGGTGGTGGCTCTTATTGGTGTTTGGCATATCTACTTTCACAAGATGTTGCAACATCTTCTGCTATAAGTGTACTTCTTGTTTTTACCATTCGCATGCTTGCCACAAAATACCGCTGGAGCTTACCAAAAGCTATTGAATAATTTTCAGTGTTATCCTAAAAAATCAAACCCTACACAAGTTTTCACTAATTTGTGTAGGGTTTGCTCTGCTTTACTATTCAGTTTTAGGCTTACAAATCTTCCAAGCAATTTTTAATGCTTTCCTTTATACATATGCTCCTATCTTTTATCTCATCAGGAACATATACATCGTCTGCATTTACACATACATATGTGGCATTTTTGTTTTGATATGTCATTTGCCAAAATGGATATTTAATTATAGATGGTGTATTATACCCTACCCCAAGCTCTAAATATACCACATTTTTCCCTCTATGCTTTCTTATAAATCTCTCATATCTATCGGCAGCTTTGTTCCAACCCTCATCCTCCACAAACGTGCCATCTTTTCTCACATTCACTACCATCGGCTCTTTACACACCGGGCAATATGGCACAAGCTCTTGTGGTATTTGAAGGTTTACCTCTTTTTCTACCATTTCATGTACAATCTTTTCGTTGTCATATGTCTTTTTGTGACACGGCACACTACATTGAAACAGCCCGTAATCACCTTGTGTATAAAAAATTCGCTGTTTTTCAAATCCATTCAGCCTGAAAAGATGATCAACGTTTGTAGTGATCACAAAATAATCTTTATCTCTTACAAGCGACAACAGTTCAGGATATACATTATTCAGCTGTGCATGATATCTATTATGATAAATGTGACGACACCAATATCCCCAATGTTCCCTTAGTGTTTCATGTTGATAAAATGCCGCTGTATACATATCTGTGAAGTGATATTTTTCAATAAAATCGGCAAACAGCCTTTCAAACCTCTCGCCACTATATAAAAGTCCTGCAGCTGTGGAAAGTCCCGCTCCTGCCCCAATAACAACAGCATCACAGCCCGCTAATACATCTTTTAACTTTTTAATTTTCACAGCATAATCATCCGACATTGCCTTATCCGACTTTTTTGAAAACATTAAATATCACCTCAGCTACAAAAATACACGCTAACATAATTTGTTTATTTATATTATATCAACGAAAAATGTCATTATCAATAGAACAAACTATGCGCCGCCTCATAATATTGTAGCTATTATACTTGAAATATATCATAGTAAAATTGTATACTATATATATGTTATATCATTCGCATTTTAATATACTCATTGTATATTGTGTGCAGATTATTCACAAAAAGGTGGTTTATTATGAAATTAGCTTTGCTTTTTATTCTGTCTATATCAATTTTAATGTTTATGGTGGGATGCTCTGGTGACGAGGCTGCACAAAGCACCTCGCCTGTATCGCAGGCATCTGAAAGTGTATCTTCTGTTTCAGTGGCAAGTTCCGAAATAAGTAACGCTTCAAGCGACGCGTCCATGCCATCTTCTGCTGAAGAAGTCACCCTTCTAAAAAGTGCAAGCATCACAGACGGTGCTCATGATGTTTCTGCTACAATCGAGCTATACAGTGATAACACTATGCTTGTGACCGGATTTAACTACGATGGCAAGGCGCCGGATGTTTACATCGCCATAGGCACAAAGCCTGACGGTGGCACATTTGAGCCGACACAAATGGTGACAGAAAAGCTGGAAGGCGCATATGAAAACGGCGAGCTCACCATTCAGCTTCCCGAAGGCGTCGATTTCGATGCAGTATCTGTTTATTGCGAGCAATATAACGACGACTTTGGATCTGCTGTTTTATCTTAAATAATTAATCTACACTGTAAAAAACTATTAAACCATGTATCTCCATTTTCAGCCCTTTTGTAACATAGTGTTACAAAAGGGCTTTTAACATTTATAAATACTTTGATTTTTTTCAGTAATTATACATACATATTACACATTATGTCTTTAAAATAAGTCAGTAAAGTTTATTCCAACATTAAAATAACAAGGTGTAGGTGGATTATGTCAAAAGTTTCAGCATTCGTTAAAAAGCGTAAAGTTTTAATTATTATTTTAGCTGTTGTTTTGGTTTTGGCCATTATAGCAGCTGTTGTCATCAACTCTGTAATGGGCATGCTTAGTGGATTAGGCGCTATGCTATCTACGCCTTCTGTTACCTCACTATCAAAACAAAACATTGAAAATGTTATTGTTGCCACCGGACAAACATCCTCTACACAAAGCCGTATTGTGGTAAGCAATGCCGCCGCAGGTACTGAGATTTTGTCTTTGAACGTCGAAGTGGGCGACGCTGTTACCCAAAACGATGTTTTGGCCCAGCTGGACGACGAGGCTGTGTTGGATATGATAGACGATGCACAGGACAGCTATAGCGATAAGCAAACAGACATTTCTTATTCCGACGCATTGTCTGCGCACGATCTTGCCTTGGCGCAAGATAAAGTGAATGACGCCGCGCAAGCATATAACGACGCAAAAAACCAATACGCCGCCGACTTGCAGGCTATCACCGACCAAAAAAATCAGCTGAATGCTTCGTTGGCAACAAATGTTGCCAACTTGGAAGCTCAGATATCTAAACAGATAGAAGACTTGTTAGAAGACTGGGCTAACGCACAGGTAGTGCCCCCCGCTACTACCAACCCACTTTTTCCACAACTTGATATAAATATCCCCTCAACATACCAGCCGGCACTTAATGATCACTACTCTTCCCTTTTGGTAAGTGAGCAACAAGACATGACAAACCTTACCTCCAGCACATATTCTAAAATATCAGACTTAAATAGCAGTGTTACCGCACTGCAGCAAAACACCGCCGCCGAAATAGCCAAACTGGACGAGCAGGCAAGTGCTTTGACCAGCACCTATTCATCGCAAGAAAGTGCCAACCTGTCCTCGCTTGAAACGGCGCAAAACAGCCTTGCACAACAGCAAATCCAAGCAGAATCTACAAACAGCACCAACTCAAGAACGCTTGCAGACTTAGGCGAAAGTATTTCTGACGCACAGGCCGAGCTTGACGACACATTTATCCGCTCACCTATAAGCGGTGTGGTGACCGAGCTTAGCTACGAGGCAGGCGATATTTTAGGCACCAGTGCGCTGTGCACCATACAAGACCTTGATAATTTACAGATAGTAACCACCGTACCCAGCTATGACGTGGTAAAGCTCAGCGAAGGTATGCAGGCTATTTTCACCACCGATTCCACCGGCGACACAGAAATTTCCGGAACGATTTCTGAAATTTCACCCATCGCCATAGATGAGTCCGGTAACTTCAGCGTTACCATCACTGCAAACGAAACAAACAAAGACCTGCGTGTCGGTGTGCCTGCACAAGTTACGTTCTTGTTACAATCAGCCACTGATATATACGCTGTGCCTATAGACGCTGTGGTGGAGCAAGACGGCAAACAATATATCTATGTATATGATACAATGCCCACCGCCGAAGAAGCAGCCCTTGGCGAAGAAGACGGCCGCCGCATGGTAGAGATCACCACCGGCCTTGAGTCCGACTACCTGATTGAGATTATTTCCGACGAGTTACACGACGGACTGCTTATTTTAGACGATCCGATGGGTCTAAACATATCAAGTGCTTTTGACATGAGCGCCATGGGCAGCCCCGGCGGTGAAGTTGTCGTCACCACTGAAACGGGTGGCGGGCCCGGTGGTGGCGGCCCACCGGCAGGAGGACGATAATCATGTCTGGTGAAGTAATCAAAATAAAAAACGTGTACAAACGTTATTTTGAGGGTATGGAAAACGAGCTTTGCGCCCTTGACGACGTTACACTTTCCATAGAAAGCGGCACATTTATATCCATTGTGGGTGCTTCCGGTAGCGGAAAATCCACCCTTATGAATATTGTGGGTGCGCTGGACCGTCCTTCCGAGGGCGAATACCTTTTGGACGATGTAGACATAATGGCGGCAAAAGACAGCGATTTGTCCGGTATCCGCAACAAAAAGATAGGCTTTGTGTTTCAAAACTTTAATCTCATACCCAGGATAAATGCACAGCGCAACGTTGAGCTTCCAATGCTATATGCAGGACTCTCAAAAAAAGATCGCGCCAACCGAAGCGCCGAGCTTTTAAAAACAGTGGACATGTTTGAACGTCGCCGCCATAACCCAAACGAGTTATCCGGTGGTCAAAAACAGCGTATCGCCATTGCCAGGGCTTTGGCGAACGATCCCGCTATCCTGCTGGCAGACGAGCCCACAGGCGCACTGGACAGTAAAACCGGACGCCTTGTGATGGATATTTTCCATGAGCTACACGAAAAGCAAGGCAAAACCATTATACTTATCACTCACTCACCCGAGCTAGCCGAGGAAACACAGCGGATAGTAACGCTGGTGGACGGCAAAATAGTAAGTGATCGCCCCGGCAGTGGCAGAGGTGCTATATGAGCATAAAAGAAAATATTTCCCTTGCCCTAGCCTCTTTATGGAGCAACAAAATGCGTGCTCTTTTAACTATGCTGGGCATCATCATCGGTATAGGCTCTGTTATCACTATTTTCACCATAGGCAATTCACTTAACGGATACATCGCCAGTGAGATGTCTGCCATGGGCGCCAACACCGTGAACCTTTACATCACTCAGAGAGAAAGCGAGTTTTCAAACACGCAACGCATGAGTGCGCCAACTGAAGAGGATTTGCTCAGCGAAGATATTATAGACGAGCTAAAAACACAATTCAGCGATGAAATTTCGGCTGTCGGTGTCAGTGTAGGCGTCGGTACCGGCACAGCTACTTCGGGCGAAAAATATGCTAATTTCAGTCTAAGCGGCGTTACTGCCGAAGAAGCTACAATAAACAACATCACCATGCTAAACGGACGTTTTCTGTTACAGCGTGAGATAGACGACGAGAAAAAAGTTGTTGTGGTGTCTGATAACTTTGTTACAAACTACGGCTTTGTGGGCGATCCCATAGGCCAGCAGATAATGCTGGAAGGCTCCGGCGGCGCACCCGGCCTTTTCACCATTGTGGGTGTGTATGAATACGAGCAGTCGGCCTTTGCCATGGGCAGTACCGCAAGTGAGCAAGACACCGAAACCACGGCATATATCCCCTACTCTACAGCGCAAGCTTTAAGCGGCGCAGATGATGGCCATCAGTCCATCACCATCTTGACATCCACCGGCACCGATAGCACTGCTTTTGCCACCAATGTATCAGATTATCTAAACAACCGCCAATATGCAAACAACGAAGATTTCCAAGTGGATTCCTTCGCCATGGACAGCATCATCGAGTCCATGACTTCTATGCTGGCCACGTTGCAGCTGGCTATATCTGCGGTAGCGGCCATTTCTTTGCTGGTAGGCGGCATCGGCGTGATGAACATCATGCTGGTATCCATCACCGAGCGCACAAAAGAAATCGGCACAAGAAAAGCTCTCGGTGCCACCAACCTTTCAATACGTGTGCAGTTCATCACCGAAAGCTCCATCATATGCCTCATCGGCGGAATTATTGGCATCATTTTCGGCGTGGCACTGGGTAGCATCGCTTCAAGCTTGCTCAGTTTCCCTGCAACTCCCGATGTTTTAGGCATACTAATAGCAGTTGGCTTTTCTATTGCCATTGGCCTATTCTTTGGCTACTATCCTGCAAACAAAGCCGCAAAACTCGATCCCATCGAAGCCCTTCGTTATGAGTAATCCATTCTGATTCATTAACATCCCAAGGCACTGATAAACTCCCTGTTTATCGGTGCTTTTTTCTAAGCTTATACATCCGTTAATAAGTGCATTACAGTTTAAATATTCCCGATTTTTTGACGTATCTGAAAGCATTTTAAAACAATACCAAAAAAGTTGACATTTATGCTTGACAATCAAGTTTTTTGAATGTATACTATAAAAGTAGACATTAAGAACAAGGCGGATTGATAGATGCGAATAACTCATGAAGCAGATTATGCCATAAGGATTTTAAGTTATCTTTCAGATAGCGATGGCATCACCGGAGCAAGGCAAATCGCTCAGCAGTGTGGCGTTTCATTGAAATTCACGCTGAAAATACTTCGTAAACTTGCCATGGCTAATATAGTCTCATCTCAAAAAGGTGCAAGTGGTGGATTCCGTCTTGTTGTGCCACCTCAAGACATCAGCTTTGGCCAAGTCATTGAAGCCATAGACGGCCCTATAGCAATAAACCATTGCTTGAGCTGTGATTTTGAATGCACAAGAGTGGATAACAAGATGGACTGCTCAATCAGGAAAAAATTTCTTAATGTGAACCGATCTCTTAGAGAAGATTTATATAAAATCCATCTTGACGAGATTTAATAAAAATAATAAAAAATGAAAAAGGAGAATCATTATGAAAAAATTTGTATGTCAGGTATGCGGTTATGTACACGAAGGAGACTCAGCTCCACAATCATGTCCACAATGTAAAGTAGGCGCCGATAAATTCACAGAGCAAGCCGGCGATATGTCTTGGGCAGCAGAACACG
>CAYJIC010000050.1:0-14069 GCA_964370155.1 uncultured Oscillospiraceae bacterium | reverse complement strand
AGCTTCTTATTTCCCTATCAAACGTAATCCTGATGTTATTTTCCTTTGCCACATATGCTTTTCGGTGATACTCAATAATAGCTTTCGGCCTGTAAAACTGCCTGCTCATCAGCCCAAAACACTCCGTCAAAAACTGTGAGTCATGCGTAAGTAATGAGCTAAAGTTTCCGTTTATACATTGCTCTACTTCACTTCGGCTCAGCTTGTGCGAGCGCTTTCGTTGTTGCACGCCTTGCTTTTGTTTCATTTCAAGTAGTGCAAAATCAGAGTCAGGACTATAGCACCTAAACCTTATTTTACGCCTTGGGTCTGTACCGTCTTCCTTTTCGTAATAATCGACATCATTCAAAGTATCAAAATACAAAGAACGTATCATATAGCCATTATCGCCGTTGTGAGAGTCTTCGTGAAGCAGCTTGGAAAACGTATGTGCAAGCTGGTAATACTGCACCGCTGTAAGCTGATACTTTATCTCTCTTCTTAAAACTTGTTGCATTGGCATCTTCTCCCGGTTTTATCGTGTGTCGGTTTTATCACTCTTTTATTTCATCCAGATATCCATAATGATGATATGAAAAAGAAACGCCTGTTAAGTCTATCTCCTCTTCCAACTCGTCGGCAAGCTTGTCCCATGCATCTTTCATCGCGCTTATACCAAAGTTATAGTATGTGTTGGCATCGCTCAAACCATGACTTTCAGGCGGCTGAATCTCCGACGCATTTATCAGTTTTTTACCGTAAAGCTTTGCATACTCCGCCTCACTTAATATGGTTTCAAACTCTTCATCGACATAATAGTTCATCACGCAAACTGTGTCGCAAGCATCTTTTATCATATCCCTTAGTTCCGAGTATTCGTCCCAGTGTGCCGAAATACAAATAATCACTTCAAAATCCGGCATCTGCTCTTTGGCATACTCGTAAGAAGAAATAAGTACCTCTGTGAATTCTTCCATTACAGCTTCTGAGTCTTCATCATACTCATCCAGCTGGCCCGGCTCGATATCAACGACAACACCCTTCACATTTCCTATTGCAATGGCTCTGTCTATGATTTTCTGCATTTTCTCTACGCCTACATCTTCTTTCGCCCAGCTTGCATCTCCGGTAAGAACATAAGTGCTTAGGCCCTCGTCGTGCAATGTCTGCGTAAACTCCGATATATCCGCATCATCAACATCACTGCTAAACCACTGATAAACCGAGTCTATTCCATGTTCATTCATACTGTTTATCATATCTTCACGACCTTGCGGCCTAAAAACATCATCATGCCAAGAAAAAACCGAGTATGTAGGCTCACTATCTTGCTGGATGGGTATGGCAGACTCATTCCCTGACACCATCTCCACTTCGATCTCAGATTCAGCATCTACAGCTTGAAAAAGAGTGCACGCAGAAAACATCATCAAAGCCATAATCAAAAAGCAACTATAAGTTATTTTTCTTAACATAACTACTCCTATTTTGTGAGTGTAAATTCGTCTATCACTTCACCATTCAAAGTAGTCCATGTAGTGATTTTTGCGGTGTTATCGGAAAAATCCATCCTGCTCATCATCGGGGTATATCCGTTGAAACTGAAAGCTGTGTGAGACTGAGCTACTGGATTTTCATCAAAATACTCCTCAGTTGAAGCGGTTCCAAGGCTGATATAAAGTGTCTCACCGTCAGTTTTTTGAACAGTGTCTGAACCACCCGGATAAGCGCTCACAGTTTGTCCATTCATCAAGTAACTGCGGGTATACATATGTTCGTTTGCTGAAACCACAATATCGATGTTGTTTGCCGAAATAGTAGGCGCCAACTCCAGCCTCAGCAAATCCAAATACTCCGCGTCGGTAAAAATACCGTTGTTGCCTTGTGAGTACAAAGAATGATTTAGATACAGTACTATAAACGAAGGCTCTCCTACTGTTGCTTTATAGTTCGCCACTGTGTTGTCTATATACGACGCATGCTGAACATCTGCGTGATTTGAGTTTAGTACTATAAACAGCACGTCGCCATAGCTGTAGTAGTAATTATTAGACATGGACCCCGAGTCGGATATCACCTCGCTAGTCACAACATTCGGCGCAGAGAACCCGTCCGACAAAAGGGTTTCATTCATATCTTTGCTACCAAACACTATACTATTTAGCTTATGTGATTCAGCAAACGTAGCAAATGCGCTTTTATATGCCGCAAAGTCACTTGCATTCATTGAAACATCACCGACAACCGTCATCATGTCAGCATCGCCGCCGTAGGTGATGATATTATCCAGCAAAGTGGATTTCTGCCCGGAAAGATCCAGCTCGTCCCCATTAAACTGAGGATCACCCATCATCAGCACACTAACACCATCGTCCACAGAACCTGTTTCAAACATGCCTGTTTTTTCCATGTTGTTAATGTCAATCTTATATGTATATTGCTTGTTTGGCTCAAGATTTGTCATCTCGGTTCTATAAGAAAAGCCAAACTCACCCTCTTCATACCCACTCACGTCATAAATCATAGGTTCTGCGCCGGGAGATGTTGCGTCAATCACTTCCACCTGAGCATTTGGGTAAGGTGCGCCGCCCACTGCAAATGTAAGTGTTGCACTGGTTTCATCGCTTCCCACACTCACATTTGTGCTTTGAATCTCGTTATATGTAGGAACAAGAGATGTAAACTCAAAATACACATCCGAGCTATATTCATCGGCTTGCCTTAGCTCAACCGCCAACACATTTATCCCCAGCTCCATGTTTCTGGCAGGAATTTCAAACTGTGCCGATATCGGCTCGCCGGTAGTATTAGCTGCACCGTATGAGCTGGCAGTAAGATACCCACCCTGTGGCACATTACCCTCAAACACCACATTGCCATTCAAATACACAATAACAGCATCATCATAAACTATGTTAGCTAACAAAGTTCCGATATGATCAATATCCATAATAGTAAATTCCGAGCGCAATAGATAAACAGGGTAGTTGTCATTACTGCTGTTATGCTGCGCTAAAAGTGTCGATGGGTAGTACCCACCCGATAGCTCTCCCTGCAATCCGTCTTTTGCGCCAAAACTTCCAACACCACGCGCCCAGGCAGTGTCGTCATATCTTTCATCCACCCACGAAAGATCCTCTGTGGAGTTTTCTATAGCCGCAACGGCTTCATATCCTTCTATAAATTTCCACACACCGGTATCAAGTGTCAAAATCGGCTCGATCGGAGGAAGCACCACTTCTTCCACTTCATCCACTTGTACACTCGGCGCCGAATTAACCTCAGAAATTTCCTGTGCAAGCTCTTCAAGCCCCGCACAAGAAGAAAGAGTAAAAACAAATATAAGTACTATTATTGTGAGTGAAAAAAAGCGCTTTCTTCTCAAATCACAAAATCGTTTATGAGACATAAATATATTCCCCTTTTAAATTATAGTAAATTAATCATTAATATTTTCACGCAAAAAAACACTTGCATATTACATTTTAATGAAAGTGATACTATTTATTACATTCCACGCATTTCACCAAAAAGTATGCAAATTTTGCAAGACTATCCACAAAGTAAATTTCATTCCCAACCATATACATGAATAAACATTCAAAAAGCTTAAATTTTTTTACATAAAATAATAATTTGATTATTGTGACATTTTTTCAGTCCGTTTAATAGTGACGGGTAATTCTAGCACAAAACCCATTGGTTGGTCAACAATTACATCGATTATGTGCATATAAGCCACGGCAATATATCACAACAATTATATTTTATCATTATATCATCACAATGTATATAAAAACACCGTATTTTTTTTTAAAGTTTGTGTTTTAATTTTGACACATTCCATCACTATTCACAAGTTTAGCAAACCACACCTGTGCAGTTTTTATAAAATAGTAAACAACAGATAAAAAATCTCTTTTTATTTATTTATATTATAATCAAAAAAAATGATTATTAACTTGAATTTTTCCAAAAATAACATACAATTAAATATAAGGAATTTTAAAAGCTTCGCAAATAATATTTAACAGGAGATATAGTTATGATACTAAAAAGCTTACCTACAGAACAGCGTAATGCAAATACCATGGATATTGATGAAGTATCCACCCTTGAAATGATTCGTAAAATAAACAACGAAGATAAACAAGTAGCACAAGCGATGGAAAAGCACCTGGATTCAATTGCAGCTGCGGTGGACGCTATGAGCGAAGTGTTTGCAAATGGAGGCCGTATTGTTTACTGTGGTGCCGGCACTTCAGGTCGACTTGGCGTAATTGACGCTTCGGAATGCCTGCCCACTTACGGTGTAGTACCGGGACGTGTGATAGGCCTTATCGCCGGTGGTGAAAAAGCAATGTACCGCGCAGTAGAGGGTGCTGAAGACTCCGACGAGCAGTGTGTTGTCGATCTTAAGGCTATAAACTTCACAAAAGACGATGTACTTGTGGGCATTGCCGCAAGCGGACGCACCCCATACCCAATAGGCGGACTAAAATATGCAAACGAACTGGGCGCTGTAACAGTATCCGTCACATGCAACGAAGACCCAAACAGCCCGATGAACCTATTGGCAAAATATCCTATCGGAATATTTGCAGGGCCTGAGGTTATCACCGGCTCAACTCGTATGAAAGCAGGAACTATCCAAAAAATGGTACTGAACATGCTTTCCACCGGTGTAATGGTGAAAAACGGAAAAGTATACGGCAACATGATGGTGAATGTTCAAATATCAAACGAGAAGCTGCAAGACAGAGCAGAACGCATCATTGCTCAGGTAACGGAAAAAGAAACTGATAAAATCAAAAGCGTGCTTACCGATACCAAAAACGATGTTTGCCTCAGCATTTTTATGTTGCTAACCGATTTACCAAAAGACAAGGCCGAGGAATATCTGCAAAATAATAACGGGCATATCAAACAAGCTCTAAAAGCAGTAGAACAAGACAGATCATAGTCTTAGATAAAAGGATGAATGATGGCAGAAGTAACAAACAACACATGCACAATAGACAAAGCTAAAACAAAAGATTTGCTCACACGGCATCATCAAATGTATCCCGGCATGCAAGTAGAGGATTGCATCAAACTTTTATATCAAAACGAGTTTGGCGCAGAGCATCTGATGGAAAGCACAACATACTTTGAAGACAGACTGAATCAAGAGATGACTCTTGTCGCCACTGAAAAGCCTCTGCCTCACGTTGATATAGGCAGCGGGCTTTATAGGGTTAGCCTGTCCGGGCTGTGCGATGACATATCCGTACAAACCCTTGCAAGGCTTTGTGTTTTTTCAGCGCAAAGCCATACAGGCGATAAAAATCGTTATCTGCAAAAGCTAGCAGTCTTGCAAGAAATGATAGAATCCTCTAACCTGCCGTATGCACATAAAGATGTAGATGTTATAAAAAAACATATAAGCGACGGTTGCCCGGCTGTACATCATAGCGAGCGATTCAGACAACTATACCGGCCACATTATCGTCTTTTAGATTCAGCTTCGGTGCTGTATCTACCGGTTTTCATGAAACTTGATAAGGCTTTGTGCCAGAAAAGTCATGTGCTTGCAGGAATAGACGGCATGTGTGCCTCAGGTAAAAGTAGCCTTTCTACATTTTTACAAAATGTGTATGGATGCAGTGTGATACATGCGGATGATTTTTTCCTGCAGCCACATCAGCGCAACCCAGAAAGACTAGCTGAAATCGGTGGTAATATCGACTACGAGCGATTAGCAAAAGTAGTTGCTAAAGCAGCAAAAGGCACAGAATTTTCCTACAGGCAATTTTGCTGTATGAAGCAAGAACTGGATGCAGAAAAATATATCGCCGCCAGTCCACTCACCATACTCGAAGGAGCATACTGTCTACATCCTAAAATAGGCGCCGAATGCGATGTCAGGATATTTTTAAGCACTTTCAGCGAAGTTCAAAAAAGGAGAATATCAAATCGTGAAACCAAGGAAATGGCAGAGCGGTTTGAAAACGAATGGATTCCAAAAGAACATGCATATTTTGCGGCATACACCATTCGTGAAAGTTGTGATGTAATAGTGGACACAAGTTCACTATAAATAAAAGGGAGGAACTATAGTGGAAATTCAACAAGTAAGAAAAATGATGAAGTGGGCAATACCGGCTTTATGCATGGTGTTTTTGTTTATTTTGTTTACGCCCATGCAAGTTGCGGCATCCGAAGGCGAGGCAGCGGTAAGTAACCTGTATGGTACTTTCTGGAGCCTCTTACCACCAATAATCGCCATTGCCCTGGCACTGATAACAAAAGAAGTATATCTTTCGTTATTTGTGGGTATTATGGCCGGTAGTTTATTTGCGGCCAACTTCAGCCCCGGCACAGCCATTGTGCAAATCATCGACACCATGATGGCACAAATCGGCGGCAACGCTGGCATTTTAATATTCCTGGTAGCACTCGGCATAATGGTAGAACTAATGAACCGTGCCGGCGGCAGTGCTGCATATGGTAAATGGGCTTCTTCACGCATCAAGACTAAACGCGGCTCTCTTTTAGCCACATTCGGCTTAGGCTTAATGATTTTCGTGGACGATTATTTCAACTGTTTAACAGTAGGCGGCGTTATGTCTCCTGTGACTGATAAATACAAGGTATCCCGCGCAAAACTAGCATACATCATTGATGCCACTGCGGCACCCATTTGTATTATTGCACCGGTTTCCAGCTGGGCAGCGGCGGTTACTTCTTATGTGGACACCGATGCAATAGATGGTTTTTCACTATTTTTGCAATCCATTCCATATAACTTATACGCTTTACTCACCATTATCATGGTTGTAGCCATTTCAGCCATGCAGTTTGATTTTGGACCGATGAAAGCACAGGAAAAAATTGCCGAATCCGGTGACTTATTCGGCGGAAAAGGCAATGAATACCTAAGTGATCAAAAAATAAAAGCTTCAGCAAAGGGCAAAGTAATCGACCTTGTATTGCCTGTACTGGTATTGATAGCTTCTTGCATCGGTGGCATGCTTTACACCGGCGGATTCTTCAGCGGCACCGACTTCATCACAGCATTTGGAAACGCCAGCGCATCCGTCGGGCTTTCCATCGGCTCTTTACTTGCATTAATGTTCACCTTTATCCTCTACATTTCTCGCAAAGTCATCAGCTTCCGTGACTTTGCCGACAGCCTTCCTGGTGGATTCAGGCAAATGGTTCCCGCCATTTTCATCTTGTGTTTCGCATGGACTCTAAGCGGATTTTGCCGTGATTCTTTAGGCGCCGGCGACTTCGTCAGCAGTGTTGTTTCGGCTAACGCTGCCGCTAGTTTCTTGCTACCGGCTGTATTGTTCTTGATAGGCGTTGGCATTGCGTTCTCCACCGGCACATCTTGGGGTACATTCGGTATTTTAATACCCATTGTTACAGCTGTTTTCCCTGGCGGTGGCGAGTTGATGGTAATTTGTGTGTCGGCTTGTTTAGCAGGCGCTGTATGCGGCGATCACATCTCCCCAATTTCAGATACCACCATCATGGCCTCTACCGGCGCACAAAGCAACCACATCACTCACGTTTCCACCCAAATACCATATGCACTGGTGGTTGCAGGAGTGTCGTTCCTTGGATATATTCTGGCAGGCCTCTTACAAAATGCGTTAATCACATTAGCAGTTTGTGTTGTGGTTTTACTGATAGTTTTAGCCTTCATTCGCAAAAAAACCATGAAAGCAATATAATATCCACAAGTTAATCCAGCAATCAAAAACACCGTTTCTCTTTACACAAGTAAAGGAAACGGTGTTTTATTTATTAATTTACGTACTTAGTCGGAAGCAAGCAAGATGATAGAGTCGCCTTCGCTAAATGTAATTGCATCAGACTTGGTTGGGTTAACTATAATTTCATAAGAGCTGCCAACACGTTTTTTATAACCTACAGCAATTTCATTACGACGTGCCACAATTTCTGTCACGGCAAAAAAGTCGAGTTTTTCATTCAGTTTCACATAGTTTTCAGCATCTCTGATATATATCTCCGAACCATCTACATGAAGAAGTTCCTGGAAAACTTTTGCCAAATCACGATTTTCGGCAATTTGAGCCATCATCAAGTTGATGATGTTAGAGCCTACCACCAAATCATTTACCTCTGCTACCTGCGCCAGTTTTTGGTTTGTGGTATTTTCCATTTCGCTGGTGATGTTGAAATCACGGTTTGTCTTTTGTGCAATATCGCGTAAATGAATCAGCTTTAGCAAAGTTTTAGCATCGGTAGTCTCTGTATCCAGCGAGTCATTGCTAAGTAGCAGCACGTGGCTGATATCCTGAGATGTAAGCGCTTCTAAAGCTTTCCTGTTTCCAATATCACAAACTATAGTCTTCAGCTCAATATTTTCCAGCTTGATATCTGTATTTAGGTATTCATCAGTATCGTTTGCCACGATAATGCGAGAACCTTTAACATAATAGTTATCCAGCTCGTGCAAAATGGTAGCCAGCATGCTGTTTGCACCTAAAATCAAAACATTTTCAAGCTGTTTATCAGAGCCCTGCTGATCAATAAGGTTTTCAATTTGTGAGTTTTCGTAAGTGTTTGGCAGCACTTTTGCCATGCCATCGTCTTCCACCAAGATAAGAATTTTGTCATTTTGCTCCATCACAGTGTCTTTTGGAGGGTTCAGGAAAATATCTTTACCGCGCTTATATCCAAACACAATACTGTGATTAAATCTGGTAAGAGCATCTTGGAATGTTTTGCCTTGCAATTCAGCAAAGTTTTCAAAATAAAGTTCGCTACCGCTAAAGTCAAACAAATCGATAAGTACATTTGAAAGACCCGGTTGTCTGCATGTTTGAGCAATAATGCGTGCAACAGAATCATGCACCAATATCAGCTCAGCAATATCTTCACCGGCAATTTGAATAGCTTCATAATTAGCGGTATCGCTTACCATGGCCACAATATGTGTATTTATCTCCGACGATGCATCAAGGCTTCTGATATAGTTGTTTATAGCCAAAATAGCCTTTGTGGTAATAAAGTCTGTACGCTCGTTGATAATAACAGCACGAGAAGTTTCAATAGCGCATTGTTTAAGCATGTGTAAATCAGTGATACTGCCTGTACGGCAGATAAGACGTGTGGTTTTCAGGTCTTCCACCAAGTTTCCAATAGCAGCCTCTACTTCTTCCTTGTCTCCTTCAGCCAAAACCACAATACAGTTATCTTTTTGGTTTTCACCCGCCGCAACAAGCTCAGAAATAATAGTACCGATATTGTCATTAAACCCTAAAATAACCACATGATTTTTCTCTATAACACGAGAGTTACCTTTTTTCAAAGTGTTCAGTTTTTCTTCAAATCCGGTGGTTATAATACCGATTAAGATACTTGTAATAAATATGCCACCCAAAGTAACAATGCACATCAAAATAAGAAATATCGGCCTCGATGTATCTGTGCCTACGATAGTACCAGCGTCAATGGTATGCATGATGCTTTGCCAGATGTTTTCTCCAATTGGTCCCTCTCCAAGCAAGAAGGCCAAAATACCCGCCACAACAATTACAATCACGGTGGCCAAAAACAAAATACCTATAAGCGCAACAGTGCCTTTAGACATGATGTTATCAAACTTGTACCGCAATTTTTCTCCAAATCCTACATTTTTCATACAGACCCCTTTAATTAAAATATTTTAAATATTATGTTGCTATGCAACTTCTGTTTATAAAAATAGCACATATTGCCCTATTTCGTCAACAAAAAACAACTGACAACTTGACGCTGTCAGTTGAAATTGTCATATTTTTATTTTCACAATTACATTACTACTGACAAATAGCCTAAACCATTACTTCAAGAGTTCCATCGCCCTTGGACAAGCAACAAAATGCTCAGGTTCAACTTCTACAAGCTCAGGATTTTTCCCAGTGCAAACATCTGTTGCATATTCGCAACGTGGAGCAAATCTACATCCGGGTTTTGGCTCAATCGGCGATGTAATCTCACCTTTTAGCGTAATTCTTTCCCTTTTTGTTTCACTGTAAACAGCTTCAGGAATTGCCGAAAGCAGCGCTTTCGAGTACGGATGCAGAGGCTTTTTAAAGAAATCTTTTGTCGGCGCAGTTTCCACCACGTTTCCAAGGTACATTACAACTATTCTATCTGAAATATGTTTAACTACCGAGAAGTCGTGTGTGATGAAAATATACGTCAGTCCACGCTCTTTTTGCAAGTCACGAAGCAAGTTTATAACCTGTGCTTGTATTGAAACGTCAAGCGCAGAAACAGGCTCGTCACACACAATGAACTTCGGATTAAGTGCAATCGCCCTTGCAATACCTATTCTTTGGCGGCGCCCACCGTCCAGCTCATGCGGATAGTTATTTGCAAGCCTACGCGCAAGACCAACAGTGTCCATAAGCTCCAGCACTCTGTTGTTTATCTCGTCTTTTGTCTTGAAAACTTTATAAATTTTAAGCGGCTCTGCAATAATATCACTAACCGACATTCTAGGGTTTAGTGAAGAAAACGGGTCCTGAAAAATTATTTGCATATCTTTGCGCAAATCTTTCAATTCTTTTGATTTCTTCACATCAGTGATATCATTTCCTTCAAAAAACACTTTGCCATTTGTTATGTCTGTCAAATGCAATATTGTTCTTCCAAGCGTACTTTTTCCGCATCCCGACTCACCTACCACACCCAAAGTTTCACCTTTATTAATATAAAAGCTAACCTCATCCACAGCATGCAAAATACCACGCGGGGTTTTGAAATATTTACATAGTTTTTCTACTTCTAAAATTTTCTCGCTCATTTCGAACCTCCGTCAGCATAAAGGTGACATGCTACTTTATGGCCGTTTTCATATTCAACAGTTTTCGGAGACTGCGACTCACATATTTCCATGCACTGTTTACACCTTGGGCTAAAGTTGCACCCCACAGGCAAATTCGCAGGGTCCGGCATAAGCCCATCAATAGGAATCAAGCGATCAGAATCATCATGAAGCTTCGGAATCGATCCAAAAAGGCCAACCGTATACGGGTGTTTTGGGTCGGTAAAAATTTGTTTTGTTGTGCCACATTCGACTATTTCGCCGGCATACATAATGGCAACATTATCACAAGTTTCAGCCACCACGCCCAAGTCATGTGTGATCAAAAGCATCGATGTGTTGAACTTTTCCTTCAAGTTTGCTATCAATTCCAACACTTGCGCTTGAATTGTTACGTCCAGTGCAGTAGTTGGCTCGTCAGCAAGCAATAATTCAGGCTCGCAAGCAAGCGCCATTGCAATAACAATACGTTGCTTCATACCACCGGAAAACTGGTGTGGATACTCAGTATGTCTTTCACCTGAAATACCCACCATCTCCATCATTTCTTTTGCTTTATCGAGGGCTTCTTGTTTTGAAATTTCATTATGCAACAGCACAACTTCTTGAATTTGCTCGCCAACTGTTAGCACAGGGTTTAGTGATGTCATCGGGTCTTGGAAAATCATACTTATTTTAGCGCCGCGAACTTCACGCATATCGTTTTGTGATAAATCAAGTAGATTTTCACCTTTAAACATGATTTTACCCGAATATATCTCACCCGGTGGGTCCGGCACCAAATTCAATATACCAAGTGCCGTAGTGGTTTTTCCTGCGCCGGTCTCGCCAACAAGGCCAAGCGTTTTGCCTTTTTTAATTTCCAAAGAAATATCTGTAACCGCGGCAACTGTGTTTTCTTCCGTCACATATCGAATACTTAAATTCTCTATACTTAATATTTTATCGCTCACTCTTTATCTCCTTTCTAACTATCGTTTAAGTTTTGGGTCAAGCGCATCACGCAAACCATCACCAAAGAGATTGAGTGCGAAAATCGTCAACATAATTGATAAGCCCGGGAACATAACCATATGTGGATGCTGTGTGAAATATGAGCGTGCCTCTGAAAGCATTGCGCCCCATTCAGGCTCCGGAGGTTGCAGCCCCAGTCCAATAAAGCTAAGCCCTGCAGCAGATAAAATTGCACCTGCAACGCCTAGTGTAGCTTGTACAATAAGCGGTGAAAGAGAGTTTGGTAAAATATGAGTGAATATTATCCTAAAGTCAGATGCACCCGTTGCCCTAGCTGCTTCGATAAATTCTTGCTCTTTTACCGAAAGAATTGTAGCCCTAACAATACGTACATATGACGGCACCGAGGATATACCAACAGCTATCATAACGTTTGTCAGCCCACCTCCAAAAGCAGCTGTAATTGCTATGGCAAGAAGAATGCTTGGTATAGCAAGCAAAACGTCCACTATTCGCATTATAATGCTATCAACAGTTTTACCGTAGTAGCCTGCAAGTGATCCTAAAAACACACCTACTACTGCAGCAATACCTACTGCCACGAAGCCAACTTGTAGAGAAATCCTTGCGCCGTAAACAATACGACTAAAAATATCTCTGCCAAAGTTATCTGTACCAAACAGATTCTCCAGCGACGGACGTGCAAACTCATTATCCAGATTAATTTCATCATACGGATAAGGCGCAATAAAATCGGCAAATATTGCACATATTACTATTACACAGATAATTGCAAGACCAAGCATAGCAGATTTATTTTTTCTTAATATCTTCCATGTCTCGCCAAGTTTGCTATAGCGCCTTGTCTTGATTTTATTGTTATTTTCTGTATTTTTTACTTTTTGTTCAGCCATTTTAACGGACCTCCTAACTTAGCTTGAGAGTAAGTCGCCTTAATTCTCGGATCCGCGTACGCATACAAAATATCAACAAAAAGATTGACAAATGTAAATATAACAGCTATAAGTAAAACGCCACCTTGAATAACGGGATAGTCACGGTTTTTAATTGCTTCAACCATATACCGACCAATTCCCGGAACAGCAAAAATCGTCTCAGTCAAAACTGCACCACCAAGCAAAGCACCAAATTGCAAACCAACAACTGTTATAACAGGTATCAGCGCATTTTTCAGCTGATGTTTCATTATAACAACAGATTCTTTTTGACCCTTTGCTCTTGCGGTTCTAATATAATCTTGCCTGTTAACTTCCAGCATGCTTGAGCGTGTCATCCTGGCAATAATAGCTGCCGTTGACGTACCTATTGTTACAGCCGGCAAAATCCAGTGTGCAGGTGTTGTAAACCCTGAAACCGGTAAAATACCCAGCCATACAGCAAACACAAGTATCAATACCATTCCTTGCCAGAAGTTCGGCATAGAAACGCCGAGTAACGCAAAAACCATGGAAATATTATCAAACCATGAATATTGCTTTGTTGCAGAAATAATACCAACAGGTACTCCTATCGCAACAGCAATAACAATCGACAATAGCGCCAAGTTTAATGTTGTTGGCAAACGACTGAATAATTCTTCAGCCACCGGCCTGTCTGTTCTGTAAGATGTGCCCATATCACCTTGTAAAAGATCTAAAAGATAATTGCCATATCTGACTAAAAATGGGTCATTCAAGCCAAGTTCTTCTTCAAGCGCTGCCAAAGCTTCAGGACTAGCCACTTCACCCAACATCGCTTTTGCAGGGTTGCCCGGTGTAAAATATAGTAATGTAAATATTACAAACGTGACAGCCAGCAATACGGGTAAAACTAGCAATAGCCTTTTTATTATATAATTTAACAAAAACATACCTCCTAAAAAAATACTGTTTGCCTAAGGCTTACGCCTCCAAAATCACGCCGCCTTAAACATATATAGGAGACTGCCAAAGCAGCCTCCTAAGATTGGCATAAACTTCAAGTGGCAATTAAGCTCCTATTTACAAAAAGGAAAAACAACGCAAAATCAAATATTTTCATGTTGAAAACAAATTTTCACAGTTGTCGCAAAAAGAGTGCTATATTTATAACCTAAGGAGACTGCAAAAGCAGTCTCCTTTTCGTTATAAATAAAAGTGTTAGTTTTTAACTACATTTTTAAGAACGTGGTGGCCTGCAGGGTTGTTCACAAAACCTTCGATGTTTGTGCGTACGCCTGTAAGGTCTTCACCTTCCCATGTAAAGATCCAGGGAGCTTCTTCAGCAACAATTTCTTGTACTTCTTTGTAGTTTGCTTCACGAACAGCAG
>CAYJIC010000049.1:0-14088 GCA_964370155.1 uncultured Oscillospiraceae bacterium | reverse complement strand
GCCATGCTATTACTGCATATTATTGCGAAACCAGCGATCCTGTGCATCAAATTACTATTATTCCGCATGGGCCTGCGGGTGGTTTCACCATGTATAGGCCTACCGACGACACCGGCACACAGACAAAAACACAAATGCAAGAGCGTATAGTGTCTATGCTGGGCGGACGTGTTGCAGAAAAGCTGGTGCTTGAGGATATATCGACAGGTGCATCAGATGACCTGAAACGATCCACACGCATCGCAAGGGCCATGGTGACGCAGTATGGATTTTCTGAAGAGCTGGGCCCGGTTGTGTACGACAGTGACCCGGGAGAGACATTCCTAGGTAGAGACTATGGTCACACAAAAAGCTATTCTGAAAAAGTGGCAGGGCAAATTGACAAAGAAGTGCGTCGTATAATGGATGATGCATTTGTAGTGGCTGAAGATCTTTTGCAAAAGCATATGGAGCAACTGCATGTAGTGTCGAAGGCACTTTTGGAACGTGAAAAAGTATCAGGGGACGAGTTCCGTCTTTTGATGGAGGGCAAGGAGTTGCCGCCGCTACCTAAGAAAGTAGATGAGCCAAAAGAAGAAACAGATACCAAAGAACTAGATGCCAAAGAAACAGATACAGCACATATAGATGCTGAAAAAGCTAAATCGGACGATGTGGGTGTTGAAAATGATGTAATTGCTGAAGAAGTAAAAACATCGCAAGACGAAACAAAAGCATCATCGGATGAAAAGCAATAGAGAGGGAACACTGGGTTATGGCAAAACAGCCTAAAAAATCGAACGCTTATGATAACGAGAGTATCACAGCTTTAAAAGGCGCCGAAAGGGTACGAAAACGTCCCGGTGTTATTTTTGGCTCGGATGGTTTGCAAGGGTGTGAACATGCGATTTTCGAGATTTTATCAAACTCAATAGACGAGGCACGTGGTGGGTTTGGCGATAAAATCATCATGACAAAACACAAAGATGGTAGCATCTCGGTAGAAGATTTTGGGCGTGGGCTTCCGGTGGACTACAACAATAAGGAAGAAAGATATAACTGGGAGCTGGTGTTTACCGAGCTGTATGCCGGCGGCAAGTACAACGCCGGTGGCGAGGGATACGACTATTCTTTGGGCCTTAACGGCCTTGGATTGACCGCGACACAATACGCCAGTAAATGGATGAAAGCCGATGTGTGGCGTGACGGAAAACATTATTTTTTGACGTTTGAAAAAGGCGAAAATGTAGGTGGGCTAAACAGCCAAGAAACCCGATTTAAACGCACAGGCACATTGATTCACTGGATGCCGGATCTTGATGTGTTTACGGATATTAACGTACCACGGGAATATTTTGTAGATGTGTTGAAAAAACAAGCTGTTGTTAACGCAGGCGTGCATTTTGTTTTCATAGATGAAAGCGCAGAAGAAGCTGAAAGAGAAACAGAGTTTTATTACGAAAACGGCATCACAGATTATGTGACAGAAGTGGTGGATAAAGATGCTTTTTCTGCCATACAGTCAATTGTGGGCAGTGCCGTGGGTAAAGATAGGGAAGATCGCCCTGAATATAAAGTGCTGATGCATGCGTCTTTTTGCTTTTCAAATAAAGTACAGATGCTGGAATATTATCACAACTCCAGTTTTCTTGAGCATGGCGGTAGCCCTGAGCGTGCAGTGAAAACGGCTTTTGTGAACCAGGTAGATGCGTTTATACGCCAAAAAGGCTTGTATAAAAAAGACGAAAGCCGCATCACGTTTACCGATGTGCAGGATTGCCTTGTGTATATTTCATCGTCGTTTTCTACGGTCACAAGTTATGAAAACCAGACAAAGAAAGCCATAACAAACCGTTTTATTGCGCAGGCAATGACAGAGTTTTTAAAGCAAAATTTAGAAGTTTATTTCATTGAAAACCCCGAAGAAGCGACGAAAATCGCCCAGCAGATTTTGGTAAATAAGCAAAGCCGTGAACATGCGGAAAAAACACGACAAAGCCTGAAAAAAACCATTTCTACGCAGATGGATATCGCAAACCGTGTGCAGAAGTTTGTGGATTGTCGCAGTAAAGACCCTGCTGTTCGTGAGATATATATAGTGGAGGGTGACTCGGCACTGGGCGCTGTGAAAACCAGCCGTGATGCTGAATATCAGGCAATAATGCCGGTGCGTGGTAAAATATTGAACTGCCTAAAGGCTGATTATAACAAGATTTTCAAAAGCGAAATTATAACTGATCTTGTGAAAGTGCTGGGTTGTGGTGTAGAAATGGGCGGAAAAAACCGCAAAGATTTAGCCACGTTTGATATTAACTCACTGCGCTGGAACAAGGTTATTATCTGTACCGACGCCGACGTGGACGGCTTTCAGATACGCACTCTGATTTTAACCATGATTTACCGATTGATGCCTACCTTGATAAAGGAAGGATATGTGTATATTGCCGAGACCCCACTTTATGAAATAGAGGCAAAAGGAAAGACATATTTTGCATACAGCGAGCAGGAAAAAGCTGATGTGATGTCGAAAATACCAAAGGATACAAAGGTGGGCTTGCAGCGCAGTAAGGGTCTTGGTGAAAATGATCCCGAGATGATGTGGCTTACCACCATGAATCCTGAAACTCGTAGGCTGGTAAAGGTGATTGCCGAGGAGCCTCAGCGGACTGAGGATGTGTTCAACCTACTGCTTGGAGATAACCTAGCCGGACGCAAACAGCATATTGCAGAGCATGGATATGAATATTTAGACGAGCTGGATGTTTCGTAAATATTTCGAACTTACGTAAAAAAGAGGAGAGCACAATTTGGCTGCAAAAAAGAAAAACACTAAATCTGCAGGGCCAAAAAGGCCGCAACTGGGCGATAAAGTAGAGATACCTGGCGCAGGCGTTGTGGTGGAAACCGGTGTGACACAAACACTGGAAGAAAACTATATGCCGTATGCAATGAGCGTTATTGTGTCACGTGCACTGCCGGAAATCGATGGGTTTAAACCTGCCCATAGAAAGCTACTGTACACCATGTATGATATGGGCCTTATGAAAGGCGCCAGAACAAAAAGTGCAAACATCGTGGGTGCTACTATGCATCTAAACCCGCACGGCGACGGCGCTATATATGAAACCATGGTACGTATGGCACGTAGCAACGAAAGTTTATTGGTGCCTTATGTGGACTCGAAAGGTAACTTTGGCAAGGCGTATAGCCGTGATATGGCATATGCGGCTCACAGGTATACCGAGGCAAAGTTGGAAAAAGTGTGCGAAGAGCTGTTTCGTGACATAGAAAAAGAAACAGTGGATTTTGTGCCGAACTATGACGCTACCACAAACGAGCCAACCCTTCTTCCGGTTACATTTCCTGCCATTTTGGCGAATAACACACTGGGCATTGCGGTGGGCATGGCCTCGAATATTTGTTCTTTCAATTTAGCCGAGCTGTGTGACACCACAGTGGCGTTGATGAAGGATGAAAGCCATGATATTAAAAGTACGCTTCTTGCGCCGGATTTCAGTGGCGGTGGGCATATTTTATACAGTGAAAATGATATCGACAATGTTTACAACACCGGACGAGGTAGCATAAAAGTTCGGGCAAGATGGCAGTACGAGGCAGACGGTAACCGTATTGAAATCACACAAATTCCGCCAAGCACCACAGTGGAAGCTATCATGGACAAGATTGCAGATCTTGTGAAAGACTCTCGTGTGAAAGAAATTAGCGATATGCGCGACGAGACAGACCTTAATGGACTGCGCCTGACACTTGACTTAAAACGTGGACAAGACGCAGAAAAATTAATGGTAAAGCTGTTTCGCTTGACACCACTTGAGGATAACTTTTCGGCCAACTTCAATATTTTAGTTGGCGGCAACCCACGCGTGATGGGAATTAATGAGATTTTAAGCGAGTGGATTGCGTTTCGTGTAGAGTGTGTGCGTCGCAGGGTAAGTTTTGATTTAGAAGGCAAACGCAAAAGGATGCACCTGTTAAAAGGTTTGCAGGCGATTTTACTGGATATAGACAAGGCTATTCGCATTGTGCGTGAGACTGAGGCCGACAGCGAAGTTATTCCGAACTTGATGATAGGCTTCGGTATTGATAAAATTCAGGCAGAGTATGTGTCTGAGATTCGCCTGCGCAACCTGAACAGGGAATATATCTTAAAACGTACAGAAGAAATATCTACGTTACAAGACGAAATATCCGACCTGGAGGCCACCCTGAAAAGTCGCACAAAAGTGCGTAACATCATTATAAAAGAGCTTGGTGATGTGAAGAAAAAATACGGTGTTCCACGTAAAAGTGAGATTTTATATGATGTGGCGGACACCGAGGTTGATTGGGTAGAAGATACCTTGGCGGATTATCCTGTGACGGTATTTTTCACAAAAGAAGGCTATTTCAAGAAAATCACACCGGCCTCTTTACGCATGAGCGGCGAGCAGAAGGTGAAAGAAGGCGACGCGGTAGTATTCAAAAAAGAAACACATAACACTGCCGAGTTTTTGATATTTACAAATAAGTATCAAGTATACAAAGGCAGGGTGGGCGACTTTGCAGACAGTAAAGCCAGCGTGATGGGTGATTACCTGCCGGCTCGTCTTGATATGGACGACGATGAAATGCCGATACATTTGGTGTTGACAGACGACTATAAAGGTTTTATGTTGTTTTTGTTCCAAAACGGCAAAGGTGCAAAAATTCCTCTTAGCAGTTATGCTACAAAACAAAACCGAAAAAAGCTGATAAATGCATACAGTGAAAAGTCACCGATTGCCTGGGTAGGCAACTTTGCAGAGGAAGAAGAGATAGCGATAGAAAGCAGTGCAGGAAGATTGCTACTCGTAAATACAGCGCAGATTGCACAAAAAACCACTAAGAGTACCGCCGGTGTGAATGTGATTACGCTTAAAAAAAGCCAAAAAATTGCTGCGGTGAGAAGAGGGTACGAGCTGCGCGATCCACATCGTTTCCGTGTACGCAGCTTGCCGGCAGTGGGTGCGTTGCTACGTGCAGATGATGTAGCGCAACAAATAGAGCTTGTCGAAATTGTGGATATAGCTGCCGATAAAACTGAAGAATAACTAGCAAAAATATCAGTTTGAAGTTTTTTGTTGCTTTTTTGTTTTAAAGGTGATATAATTGTCACGATAATGAGAATTTGTTTGAAGGAGTATTTTAGATGTCAATTTTAGAAATTGTTGTCGGCATTATTGTTATTTTAGCCGCATTGGTTATTGTTTTTATCGTTTTAGCGCAGGATTCCAAAGGTCAGGGCCTGTCAGGAGTTATCACAGGTGCAGACATGATGTCGGGTGAGTCTCGTGCACGTTCTAAAGAAGCTCGTCTTTCCAAAATGACAAAAGTATGTGGTATTGGCTTTTTCGCTTTGATTCTGCTACTTAATGTTGTTAGTGTTTTGGGATAATAGTAAAAGTTAAAGCCGCTATGGAATGCGTGCTATGCAAATCCTTTATGAGGGATGTGATGTCGCTAAATTGTGACAGACCGCATAGGTAGCATTTTGTAGCGGTTTCTTTGTATAACAAACTACTCACATCGGGCTATAAGGTGGCGTTGCCACAGGAGGTTTTAAATGTCGCTGAAGACAACTATCTTAAAAGAACTAAAAAAAGGACCTAAAAACGTAAAACAACTAAAGGGTAAAGTCTTGGCAGATGGTAAAAAAATAACAAAACTTTTAAAAGTGCTGGTTAAGGAAAATGTGGTTAGCCATAGTAAAGGCATGTACTCTTTGGCGACTAGCTCGTCTGAGCTTGTTGAGGGCACGCTGGTGAAGCTGGGTCGCTCGTTTGGGTTTGTATCGCCGCTGGATGCCAGCGAAGATATTTTTGTGCCGGGACACAGCCTTTGTAGCGCTATGCCGGGCGATGTGGTGAATGTGGCTATATTGGCAAATCCTAGGGTAGCAGGCAGTCGTGAAGGCGAAGTTGTCAGCATTATAAAGCCTAACGATTTAGTGGTTGGCACTGTGATTTTTTCAGATGGCCGGCTGGCTATATTACCGGATAACGCACCTAATACTCCACTACCTATAAAGCGGAATTCCGAAGCAGGGGTGAAAGAAGGAGATAAAGCAGCCGGGCAAATTTTACAGCGTGGAGCTCGCCACAGAGATATTCGTGTGGGTATAACAAGAAGATTTGGCTCGTCTGATGTAGCTGCACAATGTGCTAGAGCTATTTTGTATATGTCCGGGATCCACAAGTCTTTTCCTGATAAAGTAAAGGCAGAAGCAAAAACTGTATCAGAAGAGAAAATCACAAAAGAAATAATAAAAACCCGAAAAGATTTGCGAAATAAGCTTATTTTTACCATTGATTCAGACTCTACAAAAGATATAGATGATGCCATTGGCGTGAAGAAAACTAAAGACGGGTATGAGCTTAGCGTACACATTGCGGATGTATCCCATTATGTGAGGCCAAAGTCGAACTTAGACGAGGAGGCGCTGGCTCGTGGCACGTCGGTGTATTACGCCGACAGCGTGGTGCCTATGTTGCCAAAGAGCTTATCAAATGGCGTGTGCAGCTTAAACCCACAAGAAGATAGGCTGGCTTTTTCGTGTATAATGGAATTGGACAACGAAGGTCATCTTTTAGACTATAAGTTTGTTAAAACTATTATTTGTAGTCGTGTAAAAGGCGTATATGAAGAAATAAATGCGATTTTTGCAGGAAGTAAAGATGAAAATCTGCAAAAAAAGTATAAAGATGTGATTGAAAGTTTGCCTATTATGCATGAGCTGTATGAAAAATTGGCAATATTGCGTAAAGAGCGCGGTAACATGGAGATAGAAACAGACGAGCCAAAGCTTGTTTTGGATGAAAACAGCGTTTGTGTGGGCGTGAAAAAGCGCACTCGTGGCGACTCGGAAAAAATGATAGAAGAGTTCATGCTGATGGCAAACAACGCAGCGGCGCATATGGCGCGTAAATGTAATGTACCGTTTGTGTATCGTGTGCACGAAAAACCAAGTTTTGAAAAAGTGGAAACGCTGAAGTCGATATTGACGGCACTCGGTGTACCGTTTAAATTTAAAGAAGAGATTCCAAACCAAAAGGAACTTTCCGAATTGCTGTCAAGAACACGTGGCACTAACATTGAAATACCTGTGCATAACGCTGTACTTCGCAGCATGCAAAAAGCCATGTATGAGCCTACACCAAAAGGGCATTTTGGGCTGGGGCTTTCAGACTATGCACATTTCACTTCGCCCATTCGTCGCTACCCGGATCTTGCCATCCATAGAATATTGGGTGATATAATAAGTGGGTCATCTAACGATACGGTGACGAAAAAATACAAAAACTTTGCCGAGTCTGCTTCGTTGCATTCTTCACAACGTGAGGTTGCGGCAGTGCAGGCCGAGCGCAGATGTGATGATGTGTATAAGGCCGAGTATATGCGCTCATATGTTGGCGATGAGTTTAAAGGTGTTATAACGTCGGTGGTGCCGTTTGGTGTGTATGTGTCGCTAGAGAACACTGTGGAAGGACTAATACATTCTTCTAACTTATCAGAACATCGGCTGGAGCTTATGGAAGGTATCAGCCTTATAGACCCTGTGTCAAAAAGTTCGTGGAAAATGGGCGATGAGATTATGGTTACTCTTGCAGGTGTAGACGTGGCACAAGGTAATATAGATTTTGTACCATACAACGAGAATATAAAAGATGAAACCTCAAAATAAATTTAGCAAGGTGATGGCATGTCACAATTAATACTTGACAAAATTAGTAAATATCGAAAACAAATACTTATAGCGTTTGATGTGATTGTAATCACTTTGGCGTATGTTTTGCCATGGGGAATGATACAAGGGCGGATTCAAACCGAGCTATTTTTTCCGCAACTTGTTGCTAGCTGCTTTTATTTTGTATGTTGTTTTGAGATAACGTTTACGCTGATGGGAACTTATAACAGCCTTTGGCGGTATGCCGAAGTGGTGGAGTTTTTCCGCTTGGTGGTTGCGTGTGGTGTGGCCATAACTGCTTTTGTGGCAGGTAGTATGATTATATTCTACAACGAACGTCAGATTCCGCTATCGGTGTTTTTCTTATCTGCGATGTTTGCCACGTCGGTAACGCTGTATTCTCGGCTTACGTATCGAATGTATCGAAACACAACCCTGCAACGCTCAGGGCGAAAACGTAGGCGCAGGGTAATGGTAATAGGTGCGGGCGAGGCAGCGGCAACATTGCTTCACGAGCAAAACCGCAACCCTGACCAAGAAATGAATATCATTTGTGTGGTGGATGATGCACCGGAAAAGCAAGGCCAGTATATTTTGGGTATACAAATAATGGGTGCAACTAAAGATATACCCGAGCTTGCCGTGCAGTGTGGCATTGAAACCATAATTTTAGCCATACCATCTTTGAATGAAGAAAACAGACAGAAAATACTAAAGTATTGCTCTAAAACAAAGTGTAATTTGCGTATTCTGCCTGATTTACGCCAGATTATGAGTGACGGTGGTGAGCTGAGCACTCGTATACGTGACGTTAGAGTGGAAGATTTGCTGGGCAGAGAAACAGTGCAGCTTAGTGAATTGTCCGAGGAACTACTCACAAATAAAGTGGTTTTGGTGACAGGCGGCGGGGGTTCTATAGGCTCAGAGCTTTGCCGTCAGATAGCATCTCACAATCCTAAAAAGTTAGTAATCTTGGACATATATGAAAATAGTATTTATAATGTTCAGCAGGAACTTTTGCGGGAATATGGCGATAAGCTTTCCATGGAGGTTGTGGTGGCATCAGTCCGAGACTCTAAGAAAATTGATGTGATATTTGAGCGGTATCGCCCACAAGTGGTGTTTCATGCCGCTGCGCACAAGCATGTTCCGCTGATGGAATATTCGCCGGAAGAAGCTGTGAAAAACAACGTCTGCGGTACTTTTAACGTGGTGACAGCTGCAGATAAATACGGTGTATCGAGATTTGTGCTAATATCTTCAGACAAAGCAGTAAACCCAACAAACGTTATGGGCGCCACAAAACGCTTGTGCGAGATGATAGTGCAGGTGATGGCACAAAAAAGCAAAACTACATTTGTGGCGGTTAGGTTCGGCAATGTGCTTGGCTCGAACGGGTCGGTGCTACCGCTGTTTAAAGAGCAGATTGCGGCAGGCGGACCACTTACGGTGACTCACCCTGAAGTGGTAAGGTATTTCATGACTATACCTGAGGCGGTCAGCTTGGTGCTTGAAGCGGGCGCAATGGGTGCCGGCGGTGAGATATTTGTTCTGGATATGGGTAGCCCGATTAAGATATTGGAGCTTGCCGAAAACCTGATAAAGCTTGCAGGGTTCATTCCGTATGAGGATATTGATATTGTGTTCACAGGCCTGCGCCCGGGCGAAAAACTTTATGAAGAGCTATTGATGGACGAAGAGGGATTGAATAAAACCGATAACAAAAAAATCTTCATTGGATCGCCGATACGTCTGCATAAAGACACGTTTTTTGACCATATCGCAAGCCTGAAAGCTGTTGCTTATTCAAACAATAGTGAAAACTTGGTGCAGGTGCTTTTAGATATGGTGCCTACCTTTAATCACAAACCGGTGATGTGGGAGGGCTAAGATGTACCGCAAATATATAAAACGATGTATAGATGTGATATTATCACTTGCGGCCATAGTGGTGTTGCTTCCTGTATTTTTGATTTTAGCCGGGTGCATTAAGCTGGATTCAAAAGGCCCAGTTTTCTTTTTACAAAAACGTGTGGGTGTGAATAAAACATATTTTATGATTTGGAAGTTTCGCACCATGAAAGCCGATACACCAAAAGACGTACCCACACATTTACTTCAAGATCCTGCGTCGAGAATCACTAAAGTTGGCGCTTTCTTACGTAAAACAAGCCTTGATGAACTGCCGCAGATATTCCAGATTTTCAAAGGTGAAATGAGTATCATCGGGCCGAGGCCTGCTCTTTGGAATCAAGATGATTTGGTGGCTGAACGTGATAAATATGGCGCAAATGACCTTGTGCCTGGGCTGACAGGATATGCACAAATTAACGGTAGGGACGAGCTTCCCATTGCATATAAAGCACAGCTTGACGGATACTATGCGCAGAATATATCATTTTCGCTAGATGTGAAGATATTCTTCAAGACAATAATAAACGTGTTTAAGAGCAGTGGCGTAGTAGAGGGAGACCAAAACACAAAAAGGTAAGATTGGTAAAATAATAAATTTCATGCTTATACGTGGACCGATAAGTGTATAGCAAACATATAATAAAACAAAAACAGCAAGCTATAAAATGCCTGCTGTTTTTTATTTTGTAATATATATATCGTGGCAGAAAAAACAAAATATAAGCACTAATACTATTTATAGTTTGATATTTTCCAAGGTATCTTTAGCCAGCGCTTGATTACCTGTAAGAGTGGCTAGGACTAGCTTATATATAGTATCTCCGTCTTTCACAAACTTTTTTTTCACCGACTCGGCAGATAAATCATCCGGCATATATAGCGTCATTTGGAATAACTGACCGGTACCGTCGCCTATATCACACTTGACGGAATATCCATGATCAGCTTTGGTGATATCGCAGCGATGCGACATTTCTTTTGCGGCGTATTGCTGCGCTAGGATAACACCACGAACAGCCGTATCACGTACAGAAATAGGCACATCGTTTGCCAGTGTGTCAGCAACCGTTTTACCTGCTTGGGTGATGACATATCCATCATCATCGTTACCTTCTATTAGGTTTTGCTGTAGCAACTGCGATAAACTTTCAGCCAGCACGAAATAGTTTACCAGCTCTTCGCCTATAAGCACTTCATCTATCTGTTTGCGTGTGACAGGCAAAGAAATACAGCTTAAAAGATAGCACAAAAGAATACGTGTTTCTGTTTTGGTAGTCAGACCACCTGGCTTTACGCCTTCGCTGTAGTTGTTCATTAGATCACCTTCCTAAAATTACATCAAAAATGTGATTATAATACAAGTATAAGTTTTTTTAGTAAATCTTACAAGACTGCAATGGATAAATTGCAAAGTTTCTCGTTTTTCCATTTGATTAGTAAAAAAATGTAATTTGCGTTAATACGAAATAAATCGCTGTAAAGTTATAACACTATACACAACAAAATAAACATAATTATTTTACGTTATAACGACAAATGTCGAATATCAAAACAAAAGTTTACTTCGACCTCAAAAACTGTAAAAAAATTAATGATAGTGCATGATTTTAGTGAAAAGACAAATATATGGCGCATGGTGGAAGAAATATGAAAACATGGTAAATTAAAAACTGAAAACCAAAAGGCGTTATCACAAAAAATGAACGAACAGTAGCTAAAATACAAGGTAGGAAAATATAGGAAAATACTTGAAAATATATGGTAATGTGGTATAATATACTAAACTAGGGATATTATACTTATCTTGTGAGTTTACAAGTTATTGTTTTGTTATTTGTTTTTGTTACCACGGCGTTATTTTTCAGCCGTAAAACAAAGAAAATCGTGTATATACTATGACGACAAACAAAGCCATTCGCTTTGAATTTTTTAGAGGTCAGAGGTTTTTAATATGAAGATGAAAATTATTTTCGGGTCTGCTGTGTTACTTGCGCTTGTTTGCGGCGTTTTATTATATTTAGGATTGTCCGGTAATGACGATACCACTGGACAAACTATGCCTACTACAGGTCTGCAAATTGTGGCGGGTAATGTGTATTATTACGACGAAGACGGCGAGATGCAGTATGGTTGGCAGGAGATAGACGGCAAACGGTACTTCTTTGATGTGGCCACAGGTGCAGCGGTGAAGGGTTGGTTTACAGACGAGGCCGGCCAAACTTATTATTTGCTTAATGATGGAACCATGGTAAGCGGCGAATACGAGATAGATGGCGAGACATATATTTTTGACAGTGAAGGTAGACTGCAAGAAAACACAAATGAAGACTTTGTTTGGAAAGAAGAAGGTGGCGAAGTTTATTGTGTAAATAGTGATGGCGAAGTTTTGACAGGGCTTCATCAACTATTTGGTTCTTATTACTACTTTGATGAAACCGGTGCTCGTCAAGATGGGCTTCAGACTATTGACGGGAAAACATATTATTTCGGCGATGATAACGGCAGAGGCGCCAAAGGCTGGACCGAGGTAGACGGTAAGACATATTATTTCGGTGATGATGGATATGCGCTGACAGGAAAGCAAACTATCAACGAAAGAGACTATACTTTTTCTGATGATGGTGCTTTGATAGTGCAGACAAACTCGGACAACGACGATGATAACAGCACGGCTGCGTCTATTGCTCCGATACCTGTGACACCTTCCACACCCGAGCAATCTGCGTCTGAACAGCCTACGATACCGGAAGCTGTGCCTACAGCCAAGTGGGAAACAGACGAAAACGGAAACCAAGTGTATCGTAAACCTGACGGTACGTTGATGACAGGTATATTCCACGACGGTACAGGTCTTGTGTACTGTGATGTGACCACAGGCGCAAGACAAACAGGCTTGCAAACAGATGGTAGCAATATATGCTACATTGATGCAAGCACAGGGTATGCCGTGAGTAGTACATGGCAGTCAAATCCTGATGACGCAAGCCAGCACTACTATTTTGGCGATGATGGCTTAGCGCTGAAAAGTATGCAGGAAATAAGCGGAGAGAAATATTTCTTTGATCCTACCACAGGAATACGCCAAAGTGGGCTGATACGTCATTCAGGAAATTTATATTATTTTGGTGGAACCAACGACAGCGCCGTCACAGGATGGCACACTGTTGGGGATTCTACCGCTGTTGCGACGCTGTCTTTGGAGAATGATGAAACCGGCGGTATCATGGCTTTGTCACTTGCCGGCAACATGGCGGTAGCTACAAACGATGAAGTTTTAATACCACAAGATGGAGCCGTGATTAACAGTACAGCAAAGACATATTACTTTAGTGAAGAGAATCACGCGGCATTAACCGGCCTACAAAAAATCACCGAAAACGGTGTGGCTGGATGGTACGGTTTTGATGTTGATGGATCACAGCTGATAGGCTGGCAAACTATTGATGATGTATGGTACATGTTCAGTGGTGCAGGTGGTAGCGCAAAAACAAACTCATGGGAAACACATCCCGAAGATCTCGGAGCGTCGGTATATCTTCTTGATAACGGAGCCATGGCAAAAGGCTTGCACACAATAGATGATAGCATGTATTGCTTTGATACAAGCGGTAAAAAACAAACAGGCCTTGTGTCGGTGGACGGATACTTATACAGTTTTACCGGCGAGAATAACTCGGCCGTGGTAAGTACATGGGTCGACGGTGAAGAAGGCGTACGTTATTACATGGGCGAAGACGGCAAAGCATATGTGGGCGCAAACACTATTGGCGAAGATGTGTATGTGTTTGGCGCTGACGCTGTGATGCTTGTCGGAAAGCAAGAGATTGACGGTAAAGTGTATTTCCTTGCCACAGACGGCAAAGCTGCAAAAAACAGCTGGCAGTATGAAGAAGATGGCGCGAAAGCTTACTATGTAGGTGCAGACGGTGCGGCGCTTGTCGGTGTTCAGTCCATAGACGGTGATACATATTACTTTGGCGAGTTTGGCCTGCGTGAAAGCGGCATGAAAACAGTGAATGGTAAAATGTATCTGTTCAATGGCGATCAAGACAAAGCGCTGACAGGCCCACAAACCGTAGGTGCGGCGCATTACTTGTTTGGACAAAACGGCGCGGCATTAAGCGGCGTGCAAACAGTGGACGGCGAGCTTTATTACTACGACACAGAAGACTATACCCGCCAGAGTGGATGGCAGACATCGGGCGATGATATTTACTTCTTTGATGAAACCACTATGATTGCCAAAACAGGATGGTTTACCGACGTAAACGCAGGTGGAGTATATCGTTTTGATGATGACGGACGTGCACTTACAGGCGGGCCGCACACAATCGACGATGTGGTATATCACTTTGACGAAGATGGACGGATGAAGCCACAAAGTGATGCAGGAGACGACAACTGGGTAACCAGCGGTGGAAATAAGTATTATGTAGATGCAAACGGTGACTATGTAAAAGGTTTGCGTGAAA
>CAYJIC010000048.1:0-14477 GCA_964370155.1 uncultured Oscillospiraceae bacterium | reverse complement strand
GCGGTGTATTTTGTTTTGCTGATTCTCTCAGGCGCCAGCGTGGCAGAATGGGTGACTTTAGCCGTTACCATCGGGCTTTTGGTGGTGGTGCCGGGATATATATGTACAAAAAAAATAATTAAGCCGCCCAGTGGTTTTTTTGCGCCCACTGTGGTTTTGTGTGGCAGTGTGTTTGCGGTGCTACTGTATGTGATATCAATGCTACTGAACGTGCGGTGGATGCCAAGCGCTGTTATGGTATGCATGGGGCTTGTTGCGATATGGCTGTTATGGCAAGCGGCAAAAAACAAAACGCTGGATAAAATAAAGAAAACCACCATAAAACCACATGCGTGGATGCTGATGCTATTGTTTAGTGCGCTGGTGGTGCTATATGCATTTTACAGCGTGGTGAAAAACGCAGTGCCTACAGCGGTGGGGGATATCATACTGCATCTTGATATATTGCAATATGCAGGCGACGCCAATGCACTAAAGCTCAGTTTTCCGCCCACAGACATACGTTTTGACGGCGTGCCGCTGTCGTATCATTATCTCACCTCGCTTTTTGCCGCGCTGTTCAGCATGGCAAGTGGGATAGATGCATATCCCATCATTTCATTTTACATGCAACCGTTCATTTTGGCGGCGATGGTGATATGTATTTACAGCCTCGGCAAGGTGATTTTCAAGCGAAATGTGGCAAAATCTCTTCTTTTTTCATACTCGATATTTATATTTAGCTGTGCCAGCCTTTGGAAGATACTGCCAAACGGACTTTCGGTGTTTTGGAACTCGTCCATTATTCACCACATCACCAATATAAACAGCCAGGCCACCGCAACAGTGTTTCTAAGTGTGTTTTTAGGCTATTTTGTGCTTGCCAGCAGGGAAAAATATAAAGTACCGTTTATGTGGCATGTGGTTTGTGTGCTGGGCTTTACCATGCTGTGCCTTGCAAAAGGCCCACCCGCCACTATATTGATAATCGCCGTGTCGATGGTGCTGATAATAGGCCTGTTCCAGAAAAACACCACAAAGCAAGGGGTTATTTTAGGCGTGGTGCTGGGCGTGATATTCTTGGTGTCGTGGATGACGCTGTTTAATGCCTCGCAAACCACCGACGGTGTAGAGGCTATATCTTTTAGGTTTTCAGGCACACTGGAAAAAGGCTATTTTGTAAACATATTGGCGCATATAAAAACATATGGGCAGGTGGCATATGTCATAGCTGTGCCGGTTTTATGGGTGGTTCAAAGCTTTTTGATGCTACCGGCGCAGTTTATGCTTTATGTATATGCGGCGCTGTGTGATGTAAGACGTCTGCACAAGCTGTCGCCTGACAGGCTGCTGTATCACGCCATGGCGGTGGGCGGTCTTTTGGCATATTTCCTTTTTGACCACAACGGCATGAGCCAGATGTATTTTTTCATCGTCGCAAGTTTCTTTATAAATCTGCTGGTGATAGAAGAGATAGATAACATAAAACTATTGTGGCAAACGGCAAAACAAAAAACCAAGTCGGCAAAGGTGGTTTTCTGTAAAGTGGTGGCAGTTGGCCTTGCGTGCTGTGCAGTGGTGGGTGTGCTGACTACAGGCTTTTTATATGTGCACATGATTGGCAGTGGCGCACGTCAGCTGGGCCGAAACCTGGGTGTGCTGGAGAAGTATCCGTACGAGCTGGTGGTGACGGCAGACGATGTAAACGCCATGCAGTGGCTGGAAGAAAACAGCCCTGTAGACGCTGTTTTTGCCACTAATCGCATCCACGCAAGCCCGAAGTATGAAGGGATATCAAACCTGTATACAGCGTTTTGCCAAAGGCAATCTTACTGTGATGGGTTCCAGTATACCTACTATAATGCCGGGCTGTCCAACGACGACGTGGTGCAAAGATTATTGGTGCTTGAGGCGATATTTGGCGAAGATACGCCAATGTCGGAAGTTTTAAGCCTTTGTGAAGAAAACAATATCTCGTATCTTGTGTTCTCGTCACAAATGGATGGTCAAGGCATGACGGACGAGCATCTGGTGAACAATTTACCGTTGGTGTTTGATAGCGAAAATGTACGTATTTATGAAGTGAAATAACATATATGAGGTGAAAACAATGAAAGCAATTGATAGGTTTTTAAAATATGTGGCAATCCATACCACGTCAGACAGTAGCAGCGACACACAGCCGTCCACCGCAAGACAGCTGGTGCTGGCAGAATTGCTGGTGAAAGAGATGCAAGAAATGGGCATTTCGGACGCACGTTTGTCAAAAGAAGGGTATGTTTATGGTAGCATCCCCGCCACAGAAGGGTATGAAAATGCGCCGGCGCTGGGGCTTATTGCGCACATGGACACAGCGCCCGATGCCAGCGGTGAAAACGTGAAACCTATTTTGCACAAAGACTATGACGGCAAAGACGTGCATCTGCCCAGCGGACGCGTGCTGAAAGTGGATATGCTGCCGGAGATCGCGAACGCAAAAGGCAAAACACTGGTTACCGCCAGCGGAGACACCTTGCTTGGTGCCGACGACAAGGCGGGTATTGCCGAGATAATGGTGGCTTGCGAAGAGATTTTGAAGGGTGATATCCCACACGGAAAAATTTGTATAGGGTTTACTCCGGACGAAGAAGTTGGGCGTGGCGCCGATCATTTTGACGTGAAGGGGTTTGGCGCAGATTATGCTTACACCATGGACGGCGGGCCTGTGGGCGAGATAGCGTACGAGACGTTTAATGCGGCAGAGGCAAAGCTGTCCATCACCGGCGTAGGGGTGCACCCGGGCACGGCAAAGGACATCATGGTGAATGCGCTACGTTTGATTTGTATTTACGACGAAATGCTGCCTAAAAATGATAGGCCTGAGCACACCGACGACAGGGAAGGTTTCTATCATCTGATGGATATCAGCGGAAACACTTCTGATGCAACATCGAAATATATCATCCGTGATCACGACAGAGAAAAGTTTGAAGCGCGAAAAATGAAAATGCGCGAGGCGGCAGAAACACTGCAAAAAGAATGGCCGCGCGGCAAGGTGGAACTAAGCCTGACAGACAACTATGCAAACATGGGCGAGGTTATTGAAAAGCATTTCCACTTGGTGGAAAATGCAAAGAAAGCGGCGGAGTATATCGGCGTGAAAGCAGATATTATCCCGGTGCGTGGCGGCACAGACGGCTCGAGGTTGTCGTTTATGGGCTTGCCGTGCCCAAACCTAGGCACGGGTGGCATGTATTTTCACGGTGGAAACGAGTGTATAGCCGCCGAAGATATGGATCTTGCGGTAAAAGGTATCTTGCACATAATAAAGCTGTATGCTGAAAGTGAATAGTGAGCGCAGGTATGGCGAAATAAAAACGACTCCCTATTTTGGGAGTCGTTTTTCATCTTGATTATTTCTTGATTATTATCCTGAACCCATTTGTGCGAAAGGCAAACTGAGCGAAACTCGACTGCGTTTTACGTCTTTTTTATCTTTATGATTGCTTCTGTGCTGAAGCATGTGAATAATATCCGGGCTGGGATTAATCCAAATCTCGCCTTTTTCGCCGTCCAGCGCAATGATATCATTATCTTTAACAATGGCAGAGGCATCGCTTACGCCCACTACACATGGGATGGATATCGCGCGTGTAATGATGGACATATGGCTGGAATAATCGCCGCATTCACACACGACACCAGACAAGTATGACCAATCTAAACATGTAATGTCTACCGGCGAACAAGAGGTAGACACAAGAATCCTGGGACGGTCTTGTGCAGAAAGTGAAGGCAATGGCCTATCAAGCAACAAGCGCAAAAGCTGGTCGCGCAAGCCGGCCATATCGTCTGAACGCTGACGAATATAATCATCTTCAATGCTTAAAAAGTCGGATAATAATAAACCAAACTGGGTGATAACAGCATATTCAGCCGAAAGTCGCTTTTGCCATATTAAATTACGCAGCGGCTCAAGCAGACCTTCTTCATCGTCTAAAATCATCTTATAAACTTCAAATATTGCCGCCTCGTCAGATTGCATGATGCTGGAAGTGCAACTGCGAATGTCATTGATCTTATACCACAATGCACGTCGGGCGGATTCAAACCTGTCTACTTCAAAAGATGGTTTTGTGGATTTCCTGGGAATATAATCATAAGAAATATTTGTATGCCAGATGATGGCAGGGGCAACAACAACACCATTTGAAACACCGATTCCTGTAATCAAAATGACACCCCCTAACAAGGAAAAAAGAACACAACCAATAGAAAACACGAAATACCGTTTAGTTATTATATCATGGCCACTTTGGATAATCAATGGGGGGTTAATTTTTTGTTCAAATAATATAATAAGTTTGTACACATTACCACTACTATAGTCACAAAAATATACTCAAATATACGAAAATTATAGCAAAATTGACTTATTTTATGTATTTTCAGTATGAAATTTGACGAAATGTGGAATAATGTGAAATATTATTTTAATTTAAAATATACGAAAATATAGCCGTTAATACCCGTTTGATCTAGGGAAATCACCATCACGGAAAGCATCTATCATGGTGCGAGTCAAGCTCATGGTGGAAGTGCCGGGTGGGATATCATCACGATGTATCCACTCGCCCAGTGCCAGCTCGGTTTCATCCAGCGTGATGCTGTCGTCGCCATCTACGTCGGCAAAATAGCCTATCAGCATAGAATCGGTGAAGGGCCACGGCTGGCTTTTGTAATATCGCAAGTTTTTAATGCGAAGGCCCACTTCTTCCATGGCTTCTCTTGCAGCTGCGTCCTCGGGTGACTCGCCCACTTCGATAAAACCTGCAACAAGCGCATAGCTGGTTTTGGGCTGGTGAATATATCTTGTGAGTAAGATTTTGTCGCCGTTTGTGATAGCCAAAATGACGGCCGGTGATATTTTAGGGTACACCATCTCGCCACATTTTTCACACACAAGCGAGCGTTCTTGTTTATGTGGATGCAGGGGCGCTGCACAGCGGCCACAGTATACATTGCGCTTATACCAGTTGATAAGATGAAGCGCGCACGAGCCCAAAAAAGCGGTAAGATTGTCTATGTCTGTTTGGCGGAATATGCCACGGGTACAGCTACATAGCCCGTTTTTGATGGTAAGAGAATCCACCTCGAGCCAAAAAACAGAATGGGTATCGATGGAAAAAAGAAATACGGGCGAATTATTATTAGAATTCATCTCGCTGTTTAGCTGAGAAAATGTGGGAAGACAAAAAGGATTTTCGCAAAGCAAAAAATCATCACCGTGCGTTAAAATGATGTAGTCGTCGTCTTTTGGAATGTGATGACCGAAAGTGATATCATATTTATGAGGGAATATGTCTTGAAGCATTTAAAGTTCTCCTATGTGTAAATATATTTATAGATTTGATTTGATGTGGTATACTTAAAAAGTATGATATGAACTTATCATGTGAGCTGTAATATTTAAAATAAGCTGTAAATTGTCTTTGAGGATGATTTGCATATTTGAGTGAGGCACAACAGATGAATTTTTTGATGGGTGTATTGATAGTTTTCGGTGGGCTGGTAATTGTAAGTGGGGGCTTGATATTTTATGTTTACACAAAAGCCAGAAGTGGGTTTAGGTCGGTTTTTGGTAATGCGTCTATAGACGATGTGATGGAACTTACAAAAATTCAGGAAAGCGAAACGCCTAAGTCTATCAGTGGAATAGAAAGCCTTGTCAGAAAACGTATCGAGTCTGACTTTAAATCTATGTCGATTGAAGAGCTGAAAAGCCAAAACTTGGACGAAATATACGCATACTATGACGCGATAGAAACCGGGGATGTAGCACATTTCAAAAACAATAAGCATGTGAACGATCAGATAGAAAAGCTGGCTAAAGAATACCAAAAAAATAATGTACATATATCTAAAGTGTATGTTCACAGGCACGCTATCAGCAACTATAAAAAGGGTGAGGACACAGCAAGTATTTCTATCCAAGCGGCGCTGGAGTATATGAAAACCGAAAACGGAAACCAGCAAAAAATCCAAGCTCGGATGCACACAGAATGGCTGTATACATTGGATGATGCAAACTTTGAGTTTGGTGCCACTGCTACACTAAACTGCCCAAACTGCGCGGCACCGCTGAAAAATACAAAAGATAAAGTTTGCCAGTACTGCAGGAGTAACATAGAAATTGACTATACGAGAGCATGGAGATTACACCGTATAAGCGAACACACATAGATATAGGCAGGATATAGACGTGAAAAAGTGCTGTTTCACCGTTTGTGTATGGTGAAAACAGCACTTTTTAGTGTTGCTTCATCAATTGTTTTTATCAAAATTCGCAGAATATAAGAATATAGAAATCATTTTGGTGGCGTATTGAAGAGTGTTTATTTCTTTTTCACTCCAAACACGATGTATCTTAGAGTCTTCGACACCCAGAACAAGCCTAGTGTTTCTTTTGCCTTTTGTCTGGACAAGTAAAAACGAAGATGTAAGATCGCTACCTGTAAGATCATTTATATTGTCTGTAGTAAAATCAACGCCACAGTTACTACACATGATACCGGTTTTATCAAGCTCGGCAAAAGTGGTTTTAAGCTTTTCGGTAGAAATGTTTTGGAACTCATTTTTCCTAGATACAGTATCGCTTGATGTCCACTCATATGTAAGATCAAAAGAGTGGCCATTATTAAACATTTGAGCTATATAGCACCTGTCGGCATTCATATGGCGACCCATCATGGCAAGAACCGTGTTCATGGACTTGTCGGTGTTTTCTGCTTCGTACATTAAATCAAACGCAGAAGACACCACATCCAAATCAAAGTATGAATGTGCCAGCTTGTTTGCGTTGTCCACAACGGTGAGTAGTTTTGTGCTGGAATCGGATAGCTCGTTTGAATAAATGGTGTAGCGGTCTTTGCCGGCCATTTTAGAGCCATAAAGAGCCTTGTCGGCGCATTTATAAAGTTCTTCATAAGAGGTGGCGTGGTTGGGATATAGCGCAACACCGATACTTCCTGAAATTTTATAGTCGTTATTTTCGCCGGAGTAAGTGGTCTTAAAAGCGTTTGCAATAGCTGCCGCTTTGCCTTTTATTACATCGGGATCAGACAAGTTTTTCACGAATACTAAAAATTCGTCGCCACCAATGCGACCTATGATATCCCCGCCACGGAAATTGGTTTGTAAGTTTTTAGCAATATCGCTGAGTGTGATGTCGCCGAAATAATGGCCCAATTCATCGTTTACCGACTTGAAATCGTCCACATCGATAAGGAATAAAGCGTGTGAAGAATCCGGCAAAGTGTCTATGATGTCTTTAACAACATTTTCGGTAGTTACTTTGTTCAAGCAGTTGGTTAGCAAGTCGGTTCTTGAAAGAACCTCGAGTTTTTTTTGCTTGTCGATATCAAATGTTTTGCCAACGGAAAACATTGGGCTACCGCTGCTGTTATATATTGTTTTATATATGATTCTGTAATATTTCGAAATGCCTTTTTGAGAGAAAAAACGGACTTCTATAGGCTCTACTATACCTTTTTCTAAGTTTCTGTTGAAATACAAGAATGTGTTGAGGTCGTCGGGATGAACCATGCCACCCTCTACAACATATGATGGAAATGGCTGTTTTTCGGCAGAAAGGCCCAGTATCTCTCTTCCTTTTCCGAAAAACTGGATGGTGGCCATGTTGGCGTCATATATCCAAAACCATTCTTCGGTAAGCTCGGCAACAGTGTTGAAAAGCGCTCTATATGTTATTTGCTTGTTATAATAATCGTTTGATATAGCATTTTCTTCATACCCTGCAAGCTGAGAGCGAAGATCGTGCATGGTGCTGACAAGCAGCTCGTCGCCGTTTTCATCTTTGGCGTTCATGCGATAAATACTGATATGAAGAGGCAGCTCTTCGCCGTCTGCGTCTATGTCCAGCCAATTGAACTGATGCTCGCCTTTTTCAAGTGCTGTCAAAACATGCTCGGAAAACGCAAGAGCTGAATCTTTTCCATCCGGCTGACATTTTGGCATAAGCTGATAAAAGTTATCAATATAGCTTTGCTTTGAGCTCACACCGTATAAATCAACAGTGTATGCGTTACAATATAAACTTTCGGCTTTTTCGTTAAGTACATTAATGCAAACAGGAACGTTGTCGAGAAGAGAAAAAAGCTGCTCGACAGTAAATATAGTGCCTTTGCCATTAGAGTGATTATTATCTGAAGTGGTCGTGTTGTTGTCATGACTCATAATTAATATCCTATCTAATGTTTTATATTGTATGATGTGGCAAAAAAGCATTAAGATACAGTTTAATATATATTTTACCACAACTATCAAATTTTTCAAGTTATTTTGCTTTGTTTTGTTGAAAATCCCGAGAGATAATACTATGATAATGACATGTGATTTCCGGTAAATTATCGACGATATATAAAACATTTTATATAAAATTTTTATGTTCGGTAAAATTGTGGATTTGTCAAGTGAAAATTGTGACTGTGAATGTGGTAATTTTGCGACATTGTTAATAAAATGTACATAAATTAAAGAAAAAAACGACGAAATTGACGAAAATGACAAAAGCAGAACAAAAATCATGCTAAAAGTTGAAACTAGAATACAATAGTGGTACAATATATACGTGTATTAGTCCGTCCGTAGCACATGCGATATAGTATGATAGCTTTGGTCAGGATACTATATGGTGTTTTTTTGGCGAAAATGTATAAAAGTATAATTCTTAAATTGCATATAGCAAAGAGGAGGTTGGGGTGCAGTACTATTCTTATGTGGCCCGAAATGCTGATGGCGAAGTTGTAAAAGGTGTTTTAGAAGCCGCCAATCTCAGTGAATTCTTTCGAATTATTGATGACCGTGGCTTGACATGCATTGATTATACAGTGTCAGACAGTCAGGGGCAGGAAAATGTAAAGACCATTGCAAAGCTGAAAAATAAAGAGCTTATTTTGTTTTGCAAGAAAATGGGTACAATGATTGGCGCAGGCATGAGTATCACAAACAGCTTGGATATCATGATTGATGCCTCTACAAACAAAAAATATGCTGAAATTTATCGGAATATTTATGAGGCTGTGCGCGGCGGTACGTCTTTGTCGCAGGCCATGACTGCGCAGGGGCAAGCTTTCCCGACGCTGCTGTGTTACATGGTGGAAAGTGGCGAGGAAAGTGGTAACATAGAGGGGATATTCCTTAGGATGTCTACTTATTATGACAAGCAGCTAAAAATGACACGTAAGGTGAACAGCGCTTCGGCGTATCCGAAGCTTTTGGGTTTAGTGTCTGTGTGTGTTATCATCGCGCTTTTTGGCTTTGTGTTGCCTGACTTGTTTGTAATGTTTGATGGCATGGAAATACCTCCATTGACACAGTTCATGATAGGATTTTCCGATTTTGTGACAAACTTCTGGCCGGTTATTATATTCGGATTCATTATAGGATATGTGCTGATTTCGGCGTTGTTTAGAATTCGTGGCATCAGGCGTGTGGTGGACGAAATAAAGCTGAAGGTGCCCATGGTTGGCAAGCTGGTGAACATGATTTATTCCGGTCGTTTCAGCTCCACCTTGGCCATGCTGTACGCGTCGGGTTTGCCGCTGCTTGAAACACTGAGGCTTTCCAGTAACGTTATAGGTAATATATACGTGGAAGAAAAGCTGGAAGGCGCGTCGGACGCAGTTGGATCGGGCACAGCTCTTTCGGAAGCTATTGAAGAGCTGAACGTGTTTGACAGAATGCTGCCAAACATGATTGCAATAGGTGAAGAGACGGGTGACCTTGACGGAATGCTGAACACAACGGCAGAGTATTATGAAGGTGAATCCGACACCGCGATAGAGGCGTTGCTTGCGATTTTAGGTCCGGTATTGTTGATTTTCTTAGCTATCATTGTGGCACTGATACTCATATCAGTACTTGTACCAATATACAACGGTTATGATACAATTGCTGCAGGATAAATAATAAAGATAAGGTAGGGGCAAGTTTTGATTTGTATAGATTTTTCCGGGGATTACATTGATATTATAGTTGCTACCGGCACAAGAGATAAAGTGGCGGTAAAGTCTGAGCTTTCATTAAAGGCGCCGACCGGAGCGTTGAACGCTACCGGCGATGTGGATTTTGCGGTGCTTGAAGAGTTCTTGCAGCCTGTGCTTGCGCAAATTTCAGAAAAGAGAGTGGTTATGTCGTTCTCTTTCTTGCCGACCATTTATTCGGTGCTGAATTTGCATAAAGAGCGCAACCAAGCTCAGCAAAGGATGGCTGTTGAATCGCAGGTTTATGCAAACATTTCACCTAATGATTATTATGTGGACTATTTTGCTACCAGCAATAAAGGAACCAACGACGGCAAGCTGACATATGCAACATACGCCATGCCAAAAGCTGTTGTAGACGGCTGTTTAGCCATGGTTAAAAACATGGGAAAAACGCCGGTGGCGCTTGTTCCTTCTCAGTTTGCGGCCGAGTGCTTTATTGGCCATTATTTTGCAAATGAAACAGTTGCTTTGGCAAAGCTTGGCAGCACAAATATTACGCTGCACTTGCTGAACCCGCCCGACAACATGATAACTAGGGATGTGCTTATTGACTCTGCCGCAGGCGGAGCATCTCTTGATGTTCTTGCAAATATCGGCTCTGCAAATACTCCGGAAACTGTTTTTGTACAAAACATTGAAAAACTTAACTCATACCAAAACATAAAATTCCCCGGACAACCAATTGAAAAAGTATTGGTTTATGGAAATAGTGCTCGCGAAGAACTGGTATCGCTGGTAAATAATTCAGTGGGCCTTCCTTCGTCGCTACTTTCTTATTCCAGCGACGGCCTTTCGATATCTTCGCCGGTGTATACCCTGGGTGGATATCTATCGACAGGTAGGCAAAGCGTTAACTTCTTTAATGCCATAAACAATAAAAAGCTTACTGAAAAATCTGTATCTAAAAAAGTGAATGTTCCGCTATTGGTGTCGTCCATAGTGTTGGTGCTGAACATAGCGGTGGCCTCGGGGCTGATTTTCATCAACATGCAAGCAGCAGGGGATGTGAGCGGCTTGGAAGATGAGCTTAACTCACCCGAGACAATCGAGCTGATCGAGCAATACGGTACCCTTAGGGTAGACTATGTATCCAGGCTAAAAGGCGAAGCGGTTCTCACAGAGCTGGAAGCTGACATTGAGAGCATGGGCGAGTTTAGCAGAGATGTTTTAAACAGAAGCGTTGCGGTGTCGCCCGATAGTGTGACAGTTGTTTCTGTAGCTTACTCAAACAATACATACAATCTTGTGTGCACCGGCCAAACAGAACAACAAGCGTCTGACTATGTGAAGCTGCTAACAGATATGGACTTGTTCAGCAGTGTTAGCTATTTCGGATATAGTGAATCCGAGCAAGCAGTTACATTTACTGTGACAGGCCAAATGTAACAGATGTGTGAAAGATATCACCGCTCACAAATAATAATCACAAATATATCCGGAAAGGAACATATATAATAATGAACAAACAAACACAAGCTGTCCTGACAGTTACATTAGCGGTTTTGGTTTTGTTTCTCTTAAACTATCTTGTTACTATGCCTACAATAGAAAGCTATGGCGAAAACCTAGACAACATCGAGGTGTTGCAAGACGAGTTGTCGACGCTGGAGCAAAACATTGCCCAGGGTGCAGAGCTGGAAGGTGCTATTGCTGAAATGGATGGCAGAGTTACCGCCGTTGGCTTGCAGGAATATCACGATGAAAACTATAGCGTTCACAACTTTTTCGTTGATACTGCGCAAAGTTTTGGTTTGGAAGTAAACTCTTTAACCATCGGTACTATGAACCCTGTTGACACTGCAGTTTCGGAAGCTGCGCTGGCTAGTATAGCTCAAGATCCATTGGTAGCAGGTCAAATGACACAAGAAGAGATAGGCACTATTCCAAGTTATTACGAGGTTATAAACCAAACTACGTCCATGAACGTGACCGGAACCATCCAAACTATTTTGGACTTCACAGACGCTCTTGCAAAAGAAGATATTTATATACTTCTTCCGTCGCTGACTTTGTCTGACTTTATTGACAATACTGAAGAAGTGACGCTTTCACTACAGTTTGTACAATATTCTTACAGAGCTGCCGATCTTGAAATGTCTACAGAGGCAGTGGATGGAGAAATGGCAGCGGTAGAAAACCCTGAAGATGTAGAAATTTTCTAATTAGCATATTGTTGACATATGAAGTATAGAAAGGATTAGGCAATCAACATGGCAGTAAAAAAACGTTTGGGAGATATGCTGGTTGAGGGTGGTTTGATTACAGAAAATCAACTTCAAAGTGCATTGGCCTATCAAAAAAGTTCAGGCGGTAAAAAGCTTGGCGATATCTTGGTTGATAACGGAGTTGTTTCGGAAGACGCCGTTTTGCGTGTGCTGAAAAATGCACTGCATATCGATTATGTTTCTCTTGCCGACACTATTATCCCACAAAGTACATTTTCTGTACTTCCGATGGATGTCGCCAAGGAATATAATGTAATACCTTATCGCGTTAACGGAAACGAGCTGATACTTGCCACATCTGACCCACTTGACTATGACATGCTTGGCATGGTGGGTACAGCAACAGGTAAGATAATCACACCTTGTCTTGCAACAAAAAGTGATATAGCAGGAAGTATTATCAGGCACTATGAGCGCAACCGTATTGGTTCTTCCGCTGAGACGCTGAACTCGACAAGTTCTGTTGTGGACGAGGCAGAACTGCTTGAAATGAATGAGCTGGAGGCGATGGAAAATCGTCTTGGCAATGCGCCTGTCGTTCAGTTTGTAAACAACATGATAATACAAGCGCACAACAGTAACACAAGTGATATTCATATCGAGCCGACTGCCGAGGATGTTAGAATCCGTTTCCGTATAGACGGCATTTTGTCAGAGATAGTTCGCATGAATATCCGCACATTGCCCGGAATCGTTACTCGTGTGAAAATCATGGCCGAGATGGACATCGCGGAAAAACGTATCCCGCTTGACGGACGTTTTTCGATGGAATTAAACGGACATGAGATATCCGCTCGTGTGGCCAGTATGCCCACCGTATTCGGTGAAAAGATTGTTATTCGTTTGCTCGCAGACAGCAGTCTTGGCGTTCAGCGCCTTGAAGAGCTTGGCTTTACAGACAGAGACGCAAAAGTTTTGCGTAAGGCGATATCCTTGCCTAACGGTCTGGTTCTTATGACAGGACCTACAGGTAGTGGTAAAACCACAACACTGTATTCTCTTTTGGCCGAGCTGTCACATGTTAGCACAAACGTTTTGACTGTTGAAGACCCCGTGGAAAAATATGTTGAGGGTGTAAACCAAACACAGGTTAACAATCGTGCAGGCCTTACATTTGCCAGCGGTCTTCGTGCGATTTTGCGTCAGGACCCGGATAAGATAATGATAGGCGAGATTCGTGATACAGAAACTGCCGATATCGCCGCTCGTGCCGCTATCACAGGTCACCTTGTTTTGGCGTCTATGCATACAAACAGCGCAGCTTCGGCATTTATGCGTATCGTTGACATGGGTGTTGAGCCATATGTTGCGGCATCTTCCATTGTTGCCACTGCATCTCAACGTCTTGTGAGAAACTTGTGCCCGCATTGTAAGCAAGAATATGCCCCTAACGAAGTGGAAAGAGCGTTCTTGTCAAGATACGGCTCAAAAGCCGACAAGCTATATCGCAGCCCCGGCTGTGCAAGGTGTGACGGTCTTGGCCATCTTGGTCGTCGTGCTGTTTGTGAGATTATCGCCACAGACCAAACCATCAGAAACATGATAGTAACACAAAGGAACACCGCCGATATAACAAACTATCTGCGCGAAACAAGAAACCAAAAGTTCTTTATCGACGAAGCGGTAGACCTCGTAGAAAATGGCGTTATATCGATTAAAGAAGCAATGATTTTGAGCGAAAATATTGACTAAGGTATAGTTCCCAATACAAAGGAGGCTTCTCCGATGGACATTAATGAGCTGATTACCAGAACCAGGCAAGCCAGGGGCAGTGACCTTCATTTGATCGTAGGCGAGCCACCCGCTGTGAGAATTGACGGCAAAGTGCAACGCTTTGACATGCCAAGACTGACACCGCAAGATATAGACGATCTTGCAAAGCAGCTGGTGAGCACCACCAAAATGGAGTATACACCCGATACCACTGATTATGACTTTTGCTATGTCATGCCAAACGGTACCCGCCAGCGTGTAAACGTGTTTACACAAAAAGGCGTTCGGGGCGCAGTTTTACGTATGCTTAACGACACCTTGCCGAATTTTGATGAGCTTAGCCTGCCGCAGATATTTAAAAATATCGCAGACCAGCCTCGAGGTCTAGTACTTGTTACAGGGCCTACAGGTAGTGGTAAAACCACCACTTTGGCGGCCATGGTAGACTATATCAACGACTCAAGAAGAGATCATATCATCACTATTGAAGATCCTATAGAGTATCTTCATACAT
>CAYJIC010000047.1:0-14749 GCA_964370155.1 uncultured Oscillospiraceae bacterium | reverse complement strand
AAAACTGCTCGGTGTGGCCTAAAGGTATGTCGGAAAATGTGTAGCTGTTCATTTACTCAACACCCAGACGCTCTAGCAAAGAAAGCAAGTCGCCAATATTTTGAAGGCTGCGCACATCGCTTAAATTAAACTTCAAGCTGTATTTTTTCTCGATGGCAGTCAATAGATTGATCTGCTCTAGGCTGTCCCAGTCTTCTATGTCGTTTGCGTTTGTGCTATCGGTAAGCATAATGTCTTCATCGTCAAAATTATCGCGAAAAATCTCTTGTACTTCGTTCATTACACGTGCTCTGTCCATTTTTTAATCCACCTTGATTGCTTTATTTAAGTTACTATATTCTTTTGGCACTGAAAAAGTGAAAACTCGCTCGGTTTCAGTGTCTTTTATAAGACTAAAGCCAATTTTAGCATAAAAATCTTTTGTCAACAAGTTTTTTGCAGTGGGAAGATATGTGCCGGTGATGCTGGCAATGCCCTCGGCCTGTGCCTTATGTACCAGTGCGTCGAATAATGCGTCTTCCAGTCCACGCTTGAACACCCTGCAGCTCATGATAAAAAGCTCGATATCAAGGGTGTTATCTTGTTTTTTAGCTATGATGGCAGCCGTGATGCCGTTGTCGCCAAACTTGTCTTGCAACTGAGCACTGAGAGTGATATACTCCTCACTTTGCATGCACTGTGTTACCTCGGCGGCAGTGTATCTGCGGGTGGTGAGGTTGAACTGGTTTGTTTTATTTATCAGCTGGGTGATGCGCTCCACGTGCTCTGCCTTGAACGGGCATATCTGCGCTGTCATTGAAAGACTGTTTAGGTAGTCGTCATAGTTTGCATGGGCGGTCTCGGCCTGCTGTCTTTGTGCGTTTTGGCGGTACATGTCGTTGCGTTTTATGTCGTCTCCCGACAAGGCGCTAACCTCGAAATACCCACTGCGATCAAGCAAGCGCACGCTGTCTTCTGGTGCGCCAATGGGCACAGTGGACACCATAGGGAATACTGCGGCTACCTCTTGGCGCTCGGCGGGGTTGTCGTCGGCAAAAACAAGGCTGTCTGCACCGATGTTTAAAGTCTTGACAATGCGTGCAATACTTTCGCTTTTGGGGTTCCAGTGTGCTTCAAAACACAAGAAATCACTGCGTTTCAGCGGGCTGTCTATACGAGAAAAGCCTGATTCTGCGGTGGTAAGCTCGTTTTTAGAGGCAACTGCCAGCAGAACGCCACGTGCTGCCAAAACTTGCAGATATTCCTGGAAATCGGCATACGCCATGCCGGTAGGCGTTTCACTGCCCAGCTCTATTCCTTCGGCTTCCACCTCGCCTATGATGCCACCCCATAATGTGTTGTCTAAGTCACACACCACAGCTTTTTTTGTGATACCGAAAAAGCTTTTGATAAGGTTTGCAAGGCTGTGGCACAGGTAAGGTATGCAAGCAGGCGCCAGCGTATATTTATAGCCGTACCATGCGGCGGAGTCACACCATGTGCTAAGGCCGTGCTCTGCGGCAAGGTATGCCAAATCGTGTAAATATAAATGTGAAGACTGTAAAGCGGCCTGTGCAAACCGTTCATTCAAACGGTTTACAAATCGTACCCTGCCACGCAAATCCCATGCGTCAAGACTACCGAAATTTCGGTGTGTGGGTAGCTCGAAGTTGTTTTGTATCACCGGGCAACCAAGCTTTTCAGCCGCCTGCCATACTTTTTCAAAATGTGAGAAAATATCGTCTTCTTTTGCGGTGACGGTAGCGTCATCATCGCCGGGCAATGGCCAAGCGCTAATGTTCCTGTTAGACGTGTGGATGTATAAAACATCCGGCTCAAACGCGGCAAGACTGCCGTCGTCAAACACCACATCTTCGTAATAAAGGCCGTATCCACCCTCGTAAAAGGTAGGTTTTATGCCGTTTTGTAGTAAGAAAAGCTCTAAAATAGGACGGATTTCGCCTACAGTACTACCGCCAACAATGGCGATTTTCTTGGAAATGAAATTATCGTTTAGTAAAAGTTCCTTTTTTAGCGCACGCTTTTTTTGCAAAATCATAGCGGCATCAAAAGGATAATTAAGCTGATGCATTGAAAGCCTCCGATATTAAAATAAACACAGGTGCATGAAAAAACACCGAATACATATAAATTATAGCATAAAACAGACAAAAAAGAAATGAAAGCAAACAGAAAAACATAAGGGGCTGTTAAAGCAAAACAAACAAAACAGAAAATATGAATTTACATGCTTGACAATAGACGAAAAAAAGCTCTATTTGCACTTACACAAAATTGTAACTACATCTTCACAATTTGTGTGCTATAATATATGAGATATGTTTTCAAAAACGGTGAAATAAAGGAAAACATAAACTAAAAATGATATTGACGATTACGAGAAATTATATAGGTGTAGAATGCCACGGAACTTGAAGGGAGAACGCTCTATTGGATAACAGAAACCAAAATGATCAGTCACAAAAGCAAAGGCCTGGAGCTGAGCACACACGCATACAAGGTGCGGTAGGTTCCGGCTCGGCGAATTCAAATAAACGTGCGCAGGGTGTGGTGGGTGCAAACCATCCTGCTCCAAAACGCAAAAAACAAACACAGCAAGGCGAGATAAAAGTAGGGATCGTGGCCGGCAGAGTGGTGCTAAACATAATCAAGGCGCTGTTTGTCTTGGCGTGTTTTGCCATGATTATAGGCGGAATTGTAGGCGTACAGGCCATTCAATATGTGGTGGAGGTTACCTCTAACGATGAGGAACTGCTGGATCTTGAAAACTTCAGCATGGCTCAGACAGGCTATTTTATGGCGCTGAACCCGGATAATCCGAACGCAAAAGAAGAAAACGACTATATAGAACATCAGCAACTGGTGGGCGACGAAAACCGCACATGGGTGTCGATAAGTGAAGTACCACAAGACTTGATAAACGCGGTGGTGGCCACCGAAGACAGAGAGTTTTGGGACCATCATGGTGTGAATATCACACGTACAGCGCTTGCCTTGATAAACGAAGTTATCCCAATTGAGGGTATGTATGGTGGTGCATCTACCATCACACAGCAGTTGGTTAAAAACCTCACCGACGATGATGTGGTAGAGGAAGATGGCGACCGTACGGCGGGATATTTGCGTAAACTGCGCGAGATTTTCCGTGCATGGGGCCTTGAAAACAGCTACTCCAAAGAAATGATTTTGGAAAGCTATCTAAACACTATTGGCCTTTCCGGACGTATAGCAGGTGTGGAGGCCGGTGCGCAGACATATTTTGATAAATCAGTGTCAGAGCTGACATTGGCCGAGTGTGCTACAATTGCCGGAATCACACAAGCTCCCACATATTACAGTCCTTTGGCAAACCCTGACAATGCTCTGGAGCGCCGCAATGATGTTATTTATTTTATGCAGGTTGCAGGATACATCACCGAGGCAGAAGCAGAGGAAGTGTACGACATGCCGCTGGGCATTGCCGAGCGTAAGCAGACGGCTTCGAATTCCGGCACCACCTCTGGTGTGTTTTCTTATGCTGTGGACAAGGCGTATACCGATGTTTTGGACGACTTGCAAGAGCAAAAAGGATGGAGCTATGACATAGCCCGCCAATATTTATACAACGGTGGTTTGCGTATTTATCTGACAGTGGACTTGAATGTGCAAGAGGCGCTGGATAATATCATGGTGACAGGATACGACGAGGGTGGATTCTTCATGGACGAAGAGCGTTTCCCGAACTATGCCAGCCGAATGACGGTGACAGAAGAAGTGGTGAACGACGCAGGCCAAGTGGTGGGGTATCAAGATGTGTTACCGCAAGCTGCGGTTGCTGTCGTAAACTACGAAGGCGAACTGATAGCCACCTCGGGGGGCATCGGCGAAAAAACCAGTAGCCTTTCGCTGAACCGCGCCATAGGCGAGCTTAGGCGAGACGAAGTGGGCAATTTGGTACTGGATGAAAATGGTATTCCGCTGGTAGATGGCACGCTTAGGCAGGTGGGCTCGACCATGAAATCAGTGGGTGCGTATGCAATTGGCATAGACCACGGAATTATTTCGTACTCTAAGATGGTGCTGGACTCTCCTGTGCAGGCAAGAGACCAGTATAATCCAACAATAGACCCCGTGACCGGAGCGATAGTGAAAGACTGGCCTCGTAATGCATCCGGATCATATCGTGAGACGAAAATCCCTGTGGCGGCGGCGCTGGCAGAGTCTACCAATACCGTGGCAGTGCAGGTGGGCACATGGGTAGGCACTCAGCAGATGTTTGAGTTCATGACAGAAACTCTTCAGCTCTCAGGCCTTGTGTATCCGAACGACGTCGATTTAGGCCCGTTGGTACTAGGAAGCCAGACGCATGGTGTGTCTGCGTACGAAATGGCGGGCGCATATGCTATGTTTGGTGGCGAAGAAAACTATGGCCTACACACCAGCTTGCACAGCTATGTGAGGGTGGAAGATGCTAAAGGCAACATTGTGCTGGAGCCGGAAATCACCACCGTGCAGGCTATTTCTTCCGAGGCAGGATATGTGATGAACCGTATGCTGTCAAACGTGGTAAGTGATACCAGCGTTTTGGGTGTGTCGCCTACAGCACGTGGCATGGCACCTGAAGGTGAAATGGATGCCATTGGTAAGACGGGTACCACCACCGACCATAAAGACCGCTGGTTTATCGGAGCAACTCCTTATTATGTCACGTCGGTATGGTGGGGCTATGACCAAGATCATACATTGTCAAATTGGGGTGTGTCGTCCAGTACACACATAGGTGCTAACGTGTGGAAAGCACTGATGGAAGACGTGCAAGCAGAGCTTGAATATAAAGAATTCCCACCAATGCCGGAAGGTGTGCAAGAACTGGCATACTGTAGCATAACGGGCAACTTAGCATCAGAAGGCTGTCCCACAGCGATGGGATATTACACGTCTAACGGTATACCGGAACATTGCATGGGTGCACATACAGCGGAAGAAGTAGCACCGGTGGTTTAATATACTGATTCAGCGCTAAAGCAAGCAGGGCAAACATAGCCTTGCTTGTTTTTTTTGTGTAAATTATGATACAAGCGATGTTTGTTGACAAAAAAGTAGAAAATGTTATCAGAAATGACACAATTTTCGTTCAATATATAAAAAAATAGGTATATTTTTTCATATTTGTACTTTATAATTTATAATATACAAGGGAAATTCGAGATAGTATTAAGACGACTTGTTGTTTTCGTGTATTTATTCGTCATTTTCAAGGCATGCCAAAGGCATAGGCTGGTTATCACGTGTAAATCCTGAGATTAGTCCATTTGAAAATTAAGTAGGGGTTACATAGTGGTACGAGCTGAAAATGAAGGAGATAAAGATGCTACTCACACGGCAAAGCAAAATAAAAGAAGCTTGGAAGCACCCGGTAGGCCATGAGGTGCTGAGTGGCATGTTGCGGCAAATTGGAAAAAATGAGCGCTGGATAAAACAAATATGGATTGCAAACAAGTCACTTCAAAAGCTGGACAATATAGTGGGGGCAGGATTTTGCGACATGCTGCTTGAGATGGCTTCATACAATGTTGAGGAAGCTACTTATGCACCGCAAGATAGAAAAGCATGGTGGAAAGAAAGCGTGATATATCATATTTTCTTGCCGTCGTTTATGGACTCGAATCATGATGGTGTGGGCGATTTAGGCGGTGTGATACGTCGTTTGCCGTATATAGAACGCCTTGGTGTGAACACATTGTGGCTGACACCAGTGATGGATATAGATGAAAATATTGCGATAAGAGATTATAAAAAGATACTAGGTGTAAACGGAGATATCGGGGACTTTAAAGAGTTATTACATCAAGCGCATGGACGTGACATGAAAGTGATCATGAGCTTTGATATAGGCTCTACGTCCAAACAGCACGAGTGGTTTACACGTGCGGGAAAAGAAGGCGATAGCGGATATTACATTATGAGACCCGGCACAGCTGAAAACCCACCGAATAACTGGAGTCGGAACCGCGGAAATAGCGTGTGGGAATGGCTACCGGACGTTTCGATGTGGGCCCTGCAACTGAGTGGAGTGGGGCAGATGGACTTAGACTGGGATAATCCTAAGCTGCGTAATGAGATGGCAGGTATAGTAGAATTTTGGGCAAACACAGGTGTGGATGGATTTTGCTTTGAGCATATCACTAAATTGAGTAAAAGTGATTACGATAATGGTTTAGTGTGGTATGATATGAAGGGAACTTGTGGAAGTGAAAAATTCACGTATGGGCCTAAAATGCATAAATACTTGAGGGAGTTGCGGGATGCGGCAGGTCCATCGATGATGTTGTGTGGAAAGGTGTTTAACGTTGGGCAAGGCATGACGAAACTTATGACGTCTGAGGCTAGAAATGAGCTTGACATGCTGGTGGATTATGGAGCTTTGGACACAAAAAAATATACAGAAGCAGAAAGTGGAACAATTAAACTATCGGAGCTAAAAGAGCACTACATTAAATGGCAAAGTGATTTTGCAAACGAAGAATGGATGTCTTTGCTGTTTGAAGGGCCGCGTACCGGACGTATGATAAGCAGGATAGGAATGGGCTCGTTATATCGTGGTGTCTTGGCAAAGCTGTTGTCCACATGGCTGCTGACGTTGCGTGGAACACCTATTATTTATCAAGGCCAAGAACTGGGCTTGCCAAATGCAAGAGGATTTTCTCAAGATAAATTGTGGAATGCAACATCAAAACAAATTTATGCCGATGCGCTGGAAGAAACACTAGACATGAAAACAGCGTGGAAGTACGTTTTTGCACATTTAGCCGAACATACGCAGCTTCCTATGCCTTGGGACGCGGGGCCAAAAGCCGGGTTCACAGGGGCGTCGCCTTGGGCGAATATGCTGGAAGGTGCAGAGCATTTGAATGTGGCGGCGCAAACTGAAGATAAGCTGTCTGTTTTCAGTCACTACAAAAAATTGATTGATTTGCGTAAGAACTCCTTGTGCATGACATATGGTAGTTTTAATCCGGTTTTTGCTAAGAATAAGAAGCTGTTTTGCTATTTCCGAGTTTATGAAGGCGAAAAATGGTATGTGGAAATGAACCTGACAGAAAAAGAAGTGGTTCGTCCAGGTATCATCTTGAAATCACAGAAGTTATGGCTTTCAAATTATGATAATCAAGGAAAAACATTGAGGCCATATGAGGCTAATGTATATAAGTGTGAGTGAAAATGCAACGCGGAGGAATATGATTTAAAGGGGTGAAGTATAGGTGGATGTCTCGCGCACAGCTATGCTGGTGGGACAGGATGGGGTAGACTTGCTGCAAAAAAAACATATAGCGGTGTTTGGCGTAGGCGGTGTGGGTGGATATGTCTGCGAGGCTTTAGTGCGTGCAGGCATAGGTGCGATTGACATATTTGATAATGATAAAGTGGCAGAAAGCAATCTCAACCGTCAGATTATCGCCCTGCATTCTACCATAGGCATACCTAAAGTAAAAGTGATGGCAAACAGAATAAAAGATATAAATCCTTCATGTGTGGTGACAGAGCATGAAGTATTTTATCTGCCACAAAACGCCGATGAATATCCATTGGATAAATATGACTACGTGATAGATGCGATAGACACCATCAGCGCAAAGCTGGAGATTATTACACGGGCAAAGGCAGCGGGCGTGCCGGTGATCAGCGCAATGGGAACAGGAAATAAGCTTAGCGGTGAGGGTTTTTCTGTGGTGGATATCACAAAAACCAGCATGTGTCCACTGGCGCGTATAATGCGAAAAGAACTGAAAAAACGTAATATTTTTGGAGTAGAGGTGGTGTGTACACAGCAGCCGCCTCTTTCTAATGTGCAAAAATTGCCGCAAGACGAAGTAAGAGAAACCCGCAAAGACATACCGGGAAGTATAAGCTTTGTGCCGGGCACGGCAGGCCTGATATTAGCGGGGCATGTAGTCCGAAAGATACTGGAGAAGCATGAATTGTTACCTTTGAGATAAAAAAGATATTAGCTTTAGGAGGGCCTATGCTAGGGTTTGTGATGGGTCTTGCCGGCACAGGAAAAACCACGCATGTATTAAACGAGATGGTTCAGCGTGCCGACAAAAACAAAAAAAGTATTTTCTTAGTACCGGACCAGTTTTCTTCTTCGGCGGAGCAAATGGTATATAATGCATTGCAAGAAACGCAAAAGGCGTTTGTGCAGGTGCTTAGCTTTCGCACGCTTTCTGAGCGCGTTTTGCGGCATAGTGGCAATGCGCATGTGCGTTTGCTCAGTGACGCAGGCAGGGTGGTGTATGTGCACAGGGCGCTTTCTGCAGTGGCAGATAATTTGCCGGGATTTGCACGCCAGCTTCGGCGCACAACATTCTGCGAAATGTGTGCAAATACTTTACTTGAACTAAAAACAGCAGGAGCAACCCCGGCAGATTTGCGTGAGATTGCAAGACGGGAAAAAGATGATAAACTGATGGAAATAGCCCTTGTATACGAGGCGTATGAAGCGGAAATAGAGAACAGTGTCATGGACCCTGATGACTTGTTAAACATGGCGTCACAAAAAGCGCAGGAATCTTTTTTTGAAGATACAGCGTGCTTTGTGGATGGGTTTGATGGATTCACGGCGCCTGAGTATTCGATGCTGGGTACAGTGATGACCATGTGTGACGAGCTGTGTGTGGCGCTGTGTTGTGACGGCATGTACAAGCAGAAAAAAGAAGAAATATCGATGTTTATGCCGGTGTATAAGGCGGCTTTCAGGCTGGAACAAATTGCAGAAGATAAAGCAGTTGAAATAAGCTCGCCGCTGATACTTTGTCAAAATCACAGGGCGAAGACAAAGGCGTTGGCAGAATTATGCAACATAGCCGGAGCAAGCGAAGCAGAAATAACGATGAAAGAAAACGCGCCTTCACAAGATGCAGGCGTGCATTTCACTGTGGCAGAAAACGAGTGGGAAGAAGTGCGACTTGTGGCGGCTAAAATGTATCAGCTGGCACGAAGTGGGGCGTCATATAGCGATATGGCGCTTGTTTGTCGTGATGTGAGCATGTACCGTCAGGTGGTGCGGCGTCAGTTTGCGTTATATGATATTCCACATTTTATGGACGCATCAGACACAATAGAGCACACCGCCGCCATAGCATTTATCAGAGCGGCATTGTCGTTGCTGAAAGGCGGGCTTTCTTCAGGTGGAGTGTTGGCGATGGTGAAGACAGGACTCTGTGGCATATCAGACGAAAGCATGATGGCGCTTGAAAACTATGTGTTCACATGGAGCCCAAAAGCAGACGAGTGGCGAAGTGGATTTGACAAGGACACAGAGGGTTTATTGTCGGAAACAACAAAAACAGCCAAAGAGCAAATGGATATGGCGCAGGCGGCGCGAATGGAACTGATGCCGAAAATAGAAGCGTTTTTGAAACGAGTAAAAGGCAAGCCGGCAAGTAGTTTGTCAAAGGAGCTGTATTTGTTACTGGATGCGTTTTCGGGCGCAGAGCATATAAAGGAACAAGTGCAAAACCTTGAAAAAAGAGGAGATACAATACGTGCCGAAAATGCACGCAGGGGATATGACTTGGCCATGGAACTGCTGGATGAGATGGCAAGCCTGATGCAAAACACGCAAATGAGCGCCGAGGAATATGACGAGCTGTTTTTGCTGCTGGTGCGCACTACAGAGTTCGGGCATGCGCCGCAAACCATGGAAAGCGTCATAGTGACAAGCGCAGACAGAATGCGCCTTGCAGGACCTGAATACTGTTTTGTGGTGGGTGTATGTGAAGGTGAGTTTCCCATGGAGGTGGGCTATAGTGGCCTGCTAAACCATGATGACAGGGACAAGCTGGTGCAAAATGGGATTGAAATGCCGGGAAGTTTTGAAAACCGAAATATGCTGGAAGAGATGTTTTTTTACCGTGCAATGTGTGCCCCACGCACAGGAATGTTTATCAGCTACCCTAAGCGTAAAAAAGGCACAGCACAGGAATACAGTGCCAACCTGGAGCCTGTCTTAAAGGCTTTACAGCCGAAAGAAGTGAAGATGTCGGCTCAGGACATGGCGGCAACAACCACGGCTGCGTATGACTTGTTGGCAGAGGAATATCGCATGAACACTTCGCTTGCAGCCACACTGCACAAAGCACTGGAAAAAACAGACGACGATAAAATACTGCGGCAGTTAAGCCTGTTACAAAGTGTGGACAATCAAGGGGAGTTTTTTGTCACAGATGAAGACACGATAAAGTCGCTAGTAGGCGAAAAAATAAGCCTTTCTGCAAGCAGGGTGGAAAAATATTTTTCTTGTAGGTTTGCATATTTTCTCGAGAGGGTTTTGCGTGTGACACCAAGGCGAAAAGCCGAGGTAAGCCCGATGGAAAGCGGTAGCTTAGTTCATTACGTTTTAGAAAAAGTACTACTGGAAGCAGGGGATGACTTTGCAAAGTATACTGATGATCAGATAAAAGAATCTGTGAAAAAGTATAGTGATGAAATTATTAAAAACGGATTGCAAGACGACACAAAACGTACCGCATTTAAGCTTGCACAAATAACAAAAACCACCACGGAACTAGTGTGTTTTATGCGCGATGTGGCAGCGCAAAGTGAATTTAAGACAGACGCGTTGGAGCTGGGCATAGGCATGGACGAAAACAGCGTGCCTGCAATGACAATAACTACGAAACTGGGCAATAAGCTGAGTTTGATAGGTAAAGTAGACAGGGTTGATGTGCTGAAAAAAGACGGTAAAGCGTATTTGTGTATCATAGATTACAAAACGGGAAGCAAAGACTTAGACATGAAAGAAATATACAGCGGCATAAATGCGCAAATGATGATATACATGGATATCCTGTGTGAAAATGCTCAAGATAGATATCCCGATGCGCTGCCTGCGGGTGTGTTGTATTTGGCGGCAGATCCGTCTCCTACAACGGCGGAAAGAGGCAAGGAAGCCACAAGAGGATTTAAGCTGACAGGATTTTTGCTGAAAGACAGCAAAGTGCTGGATGCGCTGGACGGCGTGAAAGACGGCTCGATTTATCGTTTGTCGTGGAAAAAAGATGAGCCGACAGCTAGCAAGGGTATAAAGCTTGTCGAAGCTAAAGAGTTTGAACTAATACAACAAAGAGTGGAAGAGTTGTTGCAAGAGATGGCAGATGGCGTGTACAAGGGGGATTTTGCGGCACAGCCACTGGTGAGTAACGATAACAGAGACTGTAAAATTTGCTCTTATCGTGTGGTGTGTCGGCACGAAGACGGAGTGAACGAAAGACAGCTATCTGTGCCGGATTTTTCGTAGCAGAAAATTTTTACAGAAATTAAAGATTATAAACGTAAGATTGCATTGGATCTGTGTGTTTACTTGCATTAATAAAGAGGGGTATGTTGCATGAAAAAACCAATGTGGACACAATCACAAAGTAACGCCATTACCGATGAAGGCGGTGCGGTGCTGGTTAGTGCGGCGGCGGGAAGCGGAAAAACAGCGGTGCTGGTGGAGCGTGCTGTTCGGTTGATCACGCGTGAAAATGATCCTGTGGATGCCGCCCTTCTTTTGATACTTACATTTACGAATGCCGCTGCGGCCGAGCTGCGTGCACGTATTGCAAAGCGGCTGGATGAAGCTATACGGCAGTCGCCTATGCAGGCGAAATTTTTGCGCAAACAGCGTTTGCAACTGCGCAGGGCGTTTATCGGAACAATAGATGCGTTTTGCCAAAAGCTGGTACGCGATAATTTTATGTTGCTTTTTTTACCGCCTGACATTGCAGTGGGTGACGAGGCCACGCTGGAAGGCTTGCGCCAGACGGCACTCAGCCAAACAATGGAAGAAATGTATGCCGATGCAGATTTTGCGGATTTTGCATCGCAGTACGATAAGGCGCGCAGTGACACAGTAGCCGAAGCAGAAGTGTGGGAGCTTGCACGTGAAGTGGAGACATTGCCGTATCCAAAGCAGTGGCTTGAAAAATTTGCGATGATGTATGACGATGACTTGCCTTTGAGTAAAACTGTGTGGGGTCGTGAGATGATAAATCACATACATACAGCACTGACAGAGGCAACGGACTTGCTGGATGAAGGAATGAAAGTAATAAATTTCATACCGGCACTGGCCCCGTACCTGCCGGCAATGGAGCATGACTTAGAGACGTTTGAAGCGGCGGAAAAAGCCCTGCAAAATGGCGAGTGGGACAAAGCAAGGCAGATAATAGGCGAATATAAGCCGATGAACTTAAGGCCTGTAAAAGGTGAGGAAGACGCTAAAAATGAAATTAAATACATCAGAGATATAGTCAAGACAAAAATTTTAGGAACAGAAATAAGAAAATATGGGTTTGTGTGTACCGAAGAGCAGTTTTTGGAAGATACAAAAAATGCGGCTAAAAAAGTGAAGGCGCTTTGTCGTGCGGCGATATTGTTTCGTGAAAAATATTTCAAGGCCAAAATGGAAGAAAAGGTGCTGGACCACACCGATTTTGAGCATTTGGCGCTGAAACTGCTGCAAGATGAAAACGGCAACCGCACAAAACTTGCCGATGAAATACAGTATGCGCAGGTGTTTGTGGATGAATATCAAGACACAAACGAATTGCAAAGTACATTGTATAAAAGTCTTGCCATGCCCGGTGGTGAGAATCTATTTTATGTGGGCGACATTAAGCAAAGTATTTATAGTTTCCGTAAGGCTAATCCACACATTTTCTTGCAAAAAAAAGAAAGCTGGAATTTGTATGAGTCTAAAAATCATCCGTGCGTGATTGATTTATCGCACAATTTCCGCAGTGCACCTGGGGTGATAGACGGTGTGAATCATGTGTTCACACACTTGATGAGCCCACAGCTGGGCGATGTACATTACAACGAAAACGAGCGCCTTATTTGTGGCAGAGAACATGCGATAAACGGTGGTTTTTCGGTGAATATAGTGGAGGGCGGCGCACAGGAAGAAGCAGCTGCGGTAGCAAGGCGAATTTCCGAAATGATGGCGGCAAAAACACAAGTGGAAGACAAAGACGGGACGAGAGATTGCCGATATGAAGATTTTTGCATTCTAATGAGGGCACGTAGCAAAATGCCGGTGTTTGTGGAAGCGTTTGAAAAAGAGGGAATTCCGCTGGTGGCAGACTATGCCGAAAACGTTTTAGAAACCCCGGAGGTGCTTCCGATAATCGCGGTGCTATCTGCGCTGGACAATCCGGGCGATGATGTGATGCTGACGGCTACCATGATGGGCCCGTTGTTTGGTTTTTCGGCAGGAGAAATAGCGAAAATTCGCACAAATGCGCCTAAAGGAAGAATGTGGGGCGCGCTGGCGTTGGCGAAAGACGAAAAAACAACAGAGTTTTTAGAAGCATTTTCTTACTACAGAACCTTGTCTATGCAGATTTCGATTGGACGACTTTGTGAAGAACTTTTGAATAACACAGGATATCTTTCGGCGATATCGGCTATGGAAAGCGGGGCGCTGAGGCGAGAAAACTTGTTGCGATTTTTGAGCTGGGCGACTGAGTTTGGCGACAGTAGCCGTGGAGGGCTTGCGGGGTTTGTGCGCGTGCTGAGCTCAAAAACCACATTGCAAGCGCCCGATATGAAGCAAATGCCGGGACATGTTAGCATGATGACTATCCACAAGTCTAAAGGGCTGGAGTTTCCTTTTGTGTGGATGTGTGATTCTGCGAAAAAATTCAGAACAAGTGGATATGCAAGTCGTGTACATCGACACACAGAGCTTGGGATAGGTCTGTTGCTTCGTGTGGGTGACATGCTTTATCCGACTTTGCAAGCAGCGGCTATCAGAAACAAAGTGATGCGGGAAGAAAAAAGCGAAGAAATGCGCCTTTTATATGTAGCGCTGACACGTGCAAAACAACATATCACAGTAAGCCTTTCAAGCAAAACTACAGAAAGTATGCTGGCTAAGCAAGCAAATAACTCGCAGCATTCCACGCCGTTTCTGCTTGCCGGTGCGCAAAACATGGCAGCGTGGGTGCTGAGCGCTGTTTTAAGACATTCAGACGGCTTAGCGTTTTTAAAACAGCAGGGTATTTCGACACAGGTTTCGGGAAAAGAAGAGGGCAGGTTCTCGTTGTTGCTAGAAACTTTGCCGCTTGAAGAAGAAAAAGAAGAAGAGGCGTTTTGCTTTACGGCAGAGCCCGAAAATGATTTGCTAAAAGCGGTGAGTGATGTATTCCGGCAAAAGCCACCTCGGGAGGCGCTTTCGGAAGTGCCGATAAAAATGAGTGTGTCGGCGCTATCCAAAGGCGAAAATGTTAATTTCTTGCCCAAACGCCCGTCGTTTATGTATAAAGATGGATTATCTGCAGCGGAAAAAGGCACGGCTCAACATACATTTATGCAGTTTGCTGATTTTGAAGCGGCACAGCTTGATGCGAGAGCAGAGCTGGATAGGCTGGTGGCAGCGGGTTATATAAATGAAATGCAAGCAAAAGCGGTGGACTTAAACGGAGTGAGGGCGTTTTTAGCCTCAAAGCTGTATGCACGGATAAAAACGGCAAATGAAGTGTTGCGTGAGTATGATTTTATAACGGCGGTGTATGCAAGCGAAGTGCAAGAAAACTTGCCAAAAGAGCTGGCCAAAGAAAAAGTTTTAGTGCAGGGCATAGCCGACATGGTGCTGGTGTTTTCAGACTGTGCAGAGATTGTGGACTATAAAACCGATAAAAACATCACTGCGCAAGAGCTGAAAGTAAAATATAAGTCTCAGCTTGATTTATATCGTGCAGCTGTAGAAAAACGCCTAGGGGTA
>CAYJIC010000046.1:5837-15283 GCA_964370155.1 uncultured Oscillospiraceae bacterium | reverse complement strand
TATTACCGTTGTTCATAGTTTCCTCCTGTTTATACACCTTTTAAATATATACACTGGTACTATACCATATTTTCACCGACATTGTAAACTGTTTGTCGGATATATAAGCGTAGGGTTCACAATAAATATTTTTGTGTATTTTATACGCACCATTTTGTTATAGACGAATTTGGATAACCTGAAAACTCAGCCGCACTTTTCACACTTACAACATCATATTTTCTCATCTTCAAAACCAATCTTTTCGCAAAAGTAAAAGAACACCTATTTGGCTATTCCCTCTTGAATCCGCCCAATTTTTGGAATTCTGCAAGAGTAATCAAATAGGTGTTCTTTGTTTTTTAGCTAAATCTTGAAATTTCAAACATCGGAACATTCAAAACCATTCGAGCCTATCACATCTCAAACAATACCTTCATCATGTTTGTTTGTCCGTTTACTATCTCCTGAAATGCAGCTTGCCCCTCTTCGATGGGGAATACATGGGAGACTATCGATTCTATTCTCTCACTGTTTTGTGTGATATATGTAATCGCATCCAAAACGTCCATTCTTGTGTAAACACGTGTTCCAATGACGAATTGTTCTTTGAAGTTAACTGCCCGCAAATCAACGGCTACCGGTTCTTTGAACACGCTAAGCAATAGTATTTCTGCCCTAACGCCTGCCAAATCAGTCATGATTTTCGCCACAGCTGGACTTCCGCTGGCTTCAACCAATAGACTAACTCCCTCGCCATTTGTGCGATCTAAAATGTACTGCACACAATCCACTTCCAATGGATTTATAACTTCTAAACCCATATCACGAGCATATTGTGCCCGCTTTTCATTAGCCTCTACAGTAAATAATTTTTGTACACCTGCATCCTTCAACATAAGTGCTGTCAACAAGCCCATAGGGCCCATTCCCGTAACACAAGCTGTGGTGAAAAAATCTTTTTTAACCATGCGCAAACCATGTACCACCACTGCCACGGGCTCCACAACTGCAGCCAACTTTAGCGATAAATCCTTAGGCACCGGATACACACAAGACTCCGGCAAAGCTGCGTACTCGGCCATGCCACCATCTGTATCTGTTCCGTATAAGCGCAAAGTACGGCAAACATGGCTATTGCCTTGCATACATGCCCTGCATGTTCCACAGCTGTACAATGGATTAACCACCACAGAGTCGCCTATTTGCAGTGTGGTTTTCACGTTGGAGCCAATGGCTTCTACAACACCTGAAAATTCATGACCCATAATAAGCGGTGTCTTTGCTCTGGGGTGCTTGCCCAAATACACACTCACATCTGAACCACAAATACCTGCATAAGCTATCTTGACCAAGATCTTCCCGTCGTAATTGGGAAGTTCTCGCTCTTGTACCTCTACCATGTTTTCTTTCGTCCAAACTAATGCTTTCAAGCCAACTGACCCCTTTCGCATATTCTATTTTACTAAATAACCGCCATCCACAGGAATCACTGTGCCGCATAAGTAATCGCTGGCGTGCGAAGCAAGGAAGATAGTTGCGCCTTTCATATCTTCCCCTGTACCCCACCGTCCGGCAGGAATACGGGTAGATATTTGAGCAGCGCGTGTCTTGTCGGCCAGCAAAGCCGTGTTCAGATCAGTCGCCATGTAACCCGGAGCAATAGCATTGACATTGATGCCTCGTCCTGCCCAGTCGTTTGAGAGCGCCTTTGTCAATTGAGTTACTCCGCCTTTGGCTGCGGCATAAGCAGGAACTGTTTGGCCACCAAACCAAGAGCACATCGAGGCTACGTTTATAATTTTTCCATAGCCCTTTTTTAGCATCACTTTACCGGCTTCTTGACAAAGAATGAACACCGAATTAAGGTTGATATTTATAACCTCGTCCCATTCCTCTATTGGAAACTCCTCTGCCAAGTGGCGCCTTTGAATACCTGCTGCATTGACTAAAATATCCAAGTCACCATCCAGCAAGTCCAAGCACTGAGCAAACGCTTTGTAGTTTTCTTCACGAGAAACTAGGTCTGCTTGCACAGCATGACAAATTCCGCCTTTGCTTTGCAACTCTTTTGCCACATCGTATACCTTTGAAGATGATCCGATGATCACCGTTTCACATCCCGAGTCTACCAGCGCCTCTGCCATGCCACGCCCTAAACCACGTGTTCCACCGGTCACAACCGCTTTTTTTCCTTGGATTTTAAATAAATCCAACATAGTCCACCTCCAACAGTTCACTGCTGAAATATAGTTTTTTGATTGCTTTACTATCGGTTGTTACCACTCTGCAATCGTTCCGTCATAATTTCGCCAAACAGGATTCTTCCAGTCGCCACCCTCGGCTTCAAAACGTTCAGATGTTTCTTTAACATATTCTTCGTTTATTTCAATTCCCAAGCCCGGGCGAGGTGAAATTTCGATAAATCCATCTTTGTAGTTATAAATATCAGTATCCACCAAATAATCCAGTAAGTCTCCACCTTTATTATAGTGGATGCCCATGCTCTGTTCTTGGATAAAGGCATTTGGGCTGATACTATCCAAAGTAATGCAAGAAGCCAGTGCAATCGGACCCAGTGGGCAGTGCGGCGCCAACGCCACATCATATGCTTCCGCCATACGGGCAATGGTCAAGCACTCAGACAATCCACCTGCGTGAGAAAGATCCGGCTGTATAATGTCCACATATCCGGCTTCAAACAGGTTTTTATACTCCCACCTAGAAAACATTCTCTCGCCTACTGCAATAGGAGTCGAGGTATGGTTGGCAATTTCCCTAAGAGCTTCATTGTTTTGAGGTAAAACTGGCTCTTCAATAAACATAAGCCTGAATTGATCCAGCTCACGTGCCAACACTTTGGCCATGGATTTGTGAACACGTCCATGGAAATCAACCGCGATGTCCAAGTCGTGGCCATAAAGTTCACGAATGGTGGCCACACGCTCACAAACCGCCTCGATTTTTTTGAAGCTATCAATCCAATGTATTTCTTCCGTGCCATTCATTTTGATAGCACGATAGCCTTGATTGTATGCTTCTTTTGCACTCTCTTTGATATCGGCGGGACGATCTCCACCAATCCAACGATAAACTTTCAACCGATCTCGGCAAAGTCCACCAAGTAAATCATATACGGGAGCATTGTAAAATTTTCCTTTGATATCCCAAAGAGCTTGGTCAATACCAGCTATAGCACTCATATTCACCGGGCCACCACGATAAAACCCGGTTCTATACATGGCTTGCCAATGATCTTGAATACGCATGGGATCTTTACCCAATAAGTATTTTTCATATTCTTGCACTGCGGCACGCACTGTGTCCACACTGCCTTCTACCACTGGCTCGCCCCATCCAGAAATTCCCTCATCTGTGTCTATTTTTAAGAACATCCAACGAGGCGGTAATTTATACAACGTCATTTTTGTAATTTTCATACGCTTGTCTCACCTTATTTTTTACATGGATTCATATTATTTAAAAGGATATTTCGGATGATCTTCTGGGTTTTCCATAATGCTGCTGCATTCCACAGAAAAACCCAATAACGACTCTGTACCAAAAAAGTCCCAGCGAACCGGTCGTGCCATGGCAAGCCCTTGTTGGCTTGGTAGCACCCCGGCTTCCTTCATTTGAGCTTGTGCTTTTTCATAGTCATTCACACGGTAACTAACGTGTTGAATTCCTTCTCCATTAGTTTCCAAAAACGTTTTCCAGATGCTATCGCCTTCTGTAGGCATGATAAACTCAAACTGAATGTTGCAAAAGTCAAACAGGGCAATCTTGGCAGCAAACTCTCCGTCATGTCCGAAATACTTTCGTCCATCTCGTAATGTCTCACCCACAAAGCTTGGGTCACATCCAAAAATCTGTTTCATGCCACTAATTGCTCGATCTAAATCCTTGACACAAATGCCAATTTGATTCATTTCAATAAACTGATTTTCCATCATAACGTCTCCTTTACTGTATTACACCCAACAATTTCGGTACAAAGAGGCTGATTTCTGGGAAAACAGTTATTACTATCAATGTAAGCACTAGCGGTATCATCCAAGGTGCACACCACTTCGAAATCTTAGTAACCGGATGCCCGGTGACCGAGTTTAGCACATACAAAGAATATCCAACAGGCGGTGTCAACAAACCAATCATAGCATTCAGCACTACAATAACACCGATGTGTGTCATATCAAGTCCGAAAGTTGCGCTCAATGGAATAAGTAGTGGTGTCAGCAACATAACAATAACTGTACAGTCAAAGAACATGCCCAAAGCCAATACCATCAAGTCAATGCACAGCAGTATAATAATTGGATTTTCGGTTAGGCCTGTGAAGAAATTAAGCATCAATACATCTAAACGCTCGTAAGATACAATAAAGCTAAAGATAGTAGCAGATGCAATAACCAACATAATGGGCATAGTGTTGTCAATTGTATCAATTATAATTTTGCATAATTTTTTAAATGTGAGTTCACGATAAATCAAGCCTGAAACCAACAACGCATACAAGGTTGCGCCCAAAGCAGCTTCGGTAGGTGTTACCCATCCGGTCCAAATACCACCAATGATAATAAGTGGCATCATCATGGCTAAAAAGGATGATTTAAACCCAGCAATTTGCTGTTTTAAGGTTGCGCGTGCATCAGAAGGGCTATCTGTCTTGATTGCCATATAGCGACACATCACACACAGCACAAGTGCCATAAACACACCCGGCACAATGCCGGCCATAAACAATGCACCTGTTGAAGCTCCGGAATATGTTGCGTAAACTACAAACGGAATAGAAGGAGGAATGATAGGACCAATAGTGCCTGAAGCAGCTGTTACGCCAATAGCGAATCCTTCGTCGTAACCGGCCTCACGCATAGCTTTAATCTCTACTTGTCCCAAGCCGCCTACGTCGGCCACTGCAGAACCGGACATACCGGAAAAGATTACACTAGCCAGCACATTTACATAGCCAAGTCCACCCTTAAAGTGTCCCACCAACGTTCGACAAAAATTAAAAATTCGCGTGGTAACAGACCCGTTATTCATTACCTGCGCCGCCATGATAAAGAATGGAATTGCGATAAGGGTAAAGCTATTAAGGCCATTCATACACTTTTGTGCCAACATAAGCAAGGACATATCGTTAAGTACTAAATACAAAATAGAAGGGGCCAACATAGATGTATAGATGGGAACCCCGATTAAAAGCAGTGCAAAGAATATAATAAAAAATACTGTTAAGTCCATGTTTCTGCCTCCCGTCCCATATTTTTAACATCCGCTACAATCAGCTCTATTGCACGTATAATACCTGCAATCATGCTCAATGGGAAAGCAATATACATCCATGCCATTGAAAAACGTAAAGCCGGCAAGATGTTCGTCGATTGAAATTCTACGGTTTCTATGCCCCAGTATGCCAAAAAAGCAAATGTGGCAATTGTGATAACCTGTACTGCGATATCAAATATACACTTGTTTTTATGGTTTAGCTTATTGACCACGATAGTCAATTTAAGCTCGTTGCGCCTCTTTAATACGCGAGGCAATGCTGCAAAGCAAGCATACATCAAAAATAAGCGGGATAACTCTTCTGTCCAAACCATGCCATCATTAAACACGATGCGCAGTACCATTTGAAGCAATACCACAAAGAAGAGTCCTAAAAACATTACAACAGTAATGACATCATCAAAATGCTTCCAAATCCATGTCAACACTTTATTCATCTATTGGCCCCTTTCCGTACATGAGGCCATCCCACCTATCTTGAATTATTCTAAGTAGGTGAGACAGCCTCATACTATAACTATATACTATTTTACTAACTAATTTTCCTGCAGATTAGCTGTTAGCTTCACACCACTCAACAGCGTCATTGCGATATTCCCACCAGCCAGCATATTCGTCGCTAGTGAAGTTTTCTTCTAGGAATGCATTAGCATTGTCGATGAAAGCTTGTTTGTCCAAACCGTTTTCAGTAGTGATAACAGTCATTTCATATTCGGTTTCCAACTTGCCGAAGGTCTCTTCGGTGTAAGCGTTAACAGAATCGATGGACATTTGAGCTTCTTGTGCAAATTTGTCTGTCAGATAAGCACGGTCTGTTTCAGACAGGCCATTCCAGAATTCTGCATTGAAGATTGACCAAGAAAGAATCAAAGCATGCTCGGTCATGATCAGGTGATCTTGAACTTCAAACAGGTTGTATGTTTGGATATGAGCAATGGGGTTCTCTTGACCAGCAATAGAACCTGTGGACAGACCCATGTACACTTCTGACCAAGCAAGAGGTACAGGCACGCCGCCCAAAACAGATACATAAGATTGGCTCATGGGGCTTTCCATGGAACGAACACGAATGCCTTCTACATCTTCAGGTGTATAAACAGGCTCGGTAATTGTCAAGCAACGGAAGCCAGGAGACACAGCGTTCAAAGCTACAGTGTTTGTAGTGGATTCGATTTCTTCATTCCAGCCAGCCAGAGCATGGGTATTGAAGTAATCAAGTGCCACTTCATAATCACTGAAAGTAAATGGCATCATCCAGCCTTGGCTGTCGGGAACATAGCTCTCGTAGTAGCTAGTGTTCATCATGCCACCGTCCATTGTGCCGTCACGAATCATGTCGAAGCCTTCTTGCTCGGTACCTAGAACACCACCAGCAGTCATTGTGAATGTGATACGACCATTGGTCTCGGTGCTGATTTCCTCAAAGAGGTCCGCATATGCGGTGATTGTGGGGTGGTTGTCGGGAAGAACCGCATACCACTTAACTTCAACTGCATCTCCTTGGGTGATATCGCCTTCACCGGTAGCGCTGGTGTCGGTAGCTGCACTCTCGCTTGCAGCAGGTGCTGCTTCGGAAGTGGCAGGAGCTGCACCGCATGCGACCAAAGCCAGAGCCACGATGAGTACAAGTGCTAATGTAAGTACTTTTTTCATATTAATCCTCCTAATGTTGTTTACTCGAAACGAATTTGCTTGTAACATGTATGACATGTTACTGCTATGATTATAGTTTCTCTTTTCACCTTTGTCAATCGTTTTTATTCTAATATATAAAAAAATTGTATAATTAGATATATTAATATCCTTTTTTTGTGTGATCAGCCAAATTCACGGATTGTTATTGATTAGTATCACTTTTAATAAATTCGGTTCTTTATTGTAAAGTCTTTGAAACGCAAGCTCGCCTTGTTCCAGTGGCATACTGTTGCTTAAAAAAGGTGTTAAATCAATTTGCTTGCTGGCAATCATTGCCAAGCACGTGTCATATTCGCCGGAACTTGCGCAACTTCCCTGTATGCGAATCTGCCTTGTGATACAATACTGTATCGGGAACTGAATCTCCTTGCTTAGATTTCCAACAGCAACTAAGCATCCACCTTTTCTTAGGCTAAATATTCCACTGCGTATGGTTGGCTCTATTCCTACCGCATCAAACACAATATCTACGCCTCGATCGCCAATCAGCTCTCTCACACGTTCAGGAACGTCTGTGTCTTTACTGTTTATTGCGTAATGGGCACCCATTTGGAGGGCAACATTCAGCCTGTCTTCATCCAAATCACTAACAATAATTTGACTGCCTCCTCTGGCTTTCACTGCCTGCAATATCATCAATCCGATCGTTCCGCAACCATGGATTAGCACTGTATCACCCAAACAAAGTGGCGACACCGCCACTGCATGCACACCAATGCTAAGCGGTTCTACAAGTGCAGCTTCTTCATATGTCACATGTTCAGGCAACGCATACAGTGTTTTTGCTTCTATTGCAACATACTCTGCCATGGCACCATGGCGCCGATATTCATCGCACGAAACTCCCAAAACTTTCCTATTATCACAAAGGTTGATTTGGCCTTTACGGCAAAAGAAGCACTCGCTGCAATATTCTGTGGAGTCAAATGTCACTCGCTGTCCCACCTGCCAGTTTTTCACACCGGCCCCGAGTTCCACAATTTCTCCACTTGCTTCATGCCCCATAATGATAGGTGGTATGCGACGACCACTCTTACCATCACTTCCTCCAACATCACTACCGCAAATAGACACCGCCCGCACCTTTACCAGAACTTGGCTGTCTGTAATACATGGCATTTCCCATTCTTTTAACTTGAATTCGCAATATTGCTCCATCACCAGTGCTTTCATTTTTCCTTCCATAACAAATCACCCTTTGTAGTATATTTGTAATACATCTTACAAGTTCATTATATACTTGCCCTCTCATTTTAGTCAACAGTACCCTTAGTTTGTTAAAATCCTTACGCGCATAAAGCAAGGCCGACAGCTTAATTCATAGCTGGCGGCCTTGTATTTTATCTGTATGCTTTATGTTTTGTGTGTCATAACAGCGATATTCTGAATACTTTTATTCAGAATGTTTAAACAAACTTGCGTAACGCACAGTGTTGAATTTGACCATGTTTTTAAAAATAGCCAAAGCACCTTTTGCATCACGCGCTCTGATAGCCTCATACACTTCGGCATGACTAGCAATACCATATGTTTGGCTGTGGTTCAAACGATTCAGCTCTCTTAATATGAACAACAACTCATTTCTACAGCTGTGGTAAGCCTTAATCAACAGCTCACTGTGACCGCTTTCCACAATAGCAAGGTGAAACTCATAATCCGCTATTGTATACTCATCTAAGTGATCCGCCGATTCTTCCATATGCTTCAGCGCATTATGAATCCGCTCAAAATCCGATTGCGTGCCATGGATGACCGACAGTTCAACAGCACGGCTTTCAACACACATGCGCAATTCAGACAAACTCAAAAAATCATCTTCTGATATTTCTAAAAGATTTCCTTCTTTTAGATGATTTGTGAAATTCATTGGATTACAGACAAACGATCCCAAACCCTGGCGCGTAATTATCATGTTTCGGCTACGTAGATTTTGTAAAGCTTCTCGAATAACTACACGGCTCACATTAAACTCGGTAGCTAATTGGTTTTCAGAGGCAAGTTTGCTCCCTTCTTTCCAAGCTCCACCCTCTATCAATCCATACATCTGCTGAATAACATTATCCACCAGATTACTTTTTTCAATTTTATGGATGTTAGTTGGATATCCCACGTGTATTCCCTCACAATTACAAATATACTCTAACCATGTACTTTACAATCATTGCCGCCAACTCAAAATCACTCTCTCAACTATTAGCAATTAGATGCACTTATTTCGAGTGTTCTTCACAGTAAATTATTTATACTCAACAACTTCCTAAAGAAAGATATCGCCTGTAAGTGTATACCTTTTTCACATTGTGAATTTTAGCCGATGACAATACCTCCGTAATTTTACTTTGATTATTATAACTCAGAACATGCTACTTGTCGAGACATTTTTCTTAATCTTTACAAATTTATGAAAATTTCACAGCCTATAGCACCGATGTCAAACACCATAAATTCCACCTCTGTAACACTATAATTTCCAGCGA
>CAYJIC010000046.1:0-5737 GCA_964370155.1 uncultured Oscillospiraceae bacterium | reverse complement strand
TAATCATAAATATCGATTTTTGCTGATTTAAAATTCATAAATAATTGTTTTTGAAATTTGTGCATTTTGTCTATTGCGAATTATGAAAATTTTTTATACAATTATACCACAGTGTTTTCGCCCCAAGAATATTTGACGACATTCACCGTCGCGGGCTTTACTTACTGCAAAAAACCATGAACTGTATCCCATATCCTAGATACTAGCGTCATTTTCACATGGTGAAAAATAACACATAAAATCACTTTGATGATATAGAGGTTATAACTATGAATACAGCAGGCTTGGAACAAGGAAAAGTACACAGCGTTCAATCCGTTGAGCGAGCTTTGGATATCATTGAAGCGTTATCTGAATCGCCGAAAGGGATTTCTCTTTCTGAGCTATCTGACCTAGTTAATTTGCATGCTAGCACAACACATCGACTATTGCGCACCTTAAATCTCAGAGGATATGTTGCTAAAGACCCTTATTCCGGCAAGTACATTCTTTCTACTCGTATGTTTGAAATTGGGAATGCAGCCATAAGCGGCACCGACCTACTGGAGGTTTCTCGCCTTCATTTAGAGCAGCTGGCCGATTTGCTTCAAGAAACCGTTCACTTAGTTGTACGTGATGGTGATGAGATTGTTTATCTTATAAAAAATGAAGTAACCAGTGGGAATGTAAATATTGCCTCTCGTGTCGGAACCCGAAATCCTATGTATTGCACCGGTGTTGGAAAAGCTATTTTAGCCACATTGGACGATGAGACTATCGAAGGAATTTGGAACCGCACGCAAGTTACTCAATTCACTCCTACCACCATCACTACACTAGACCGGCTAAAAGAAGAACTTGAATCTATTCGTAAACTGGGCTATGCCACTGACTATGAAGAACACGCACAAGGAATCTGCTGTGTGGCCGCTGTCATTCTTAACTCCAATAAAAACGCCATAGCCGCCATCAGTGTCACCGCGCCTTCTGCACGAATGAACAGCAGAACCATGCAATTATACGCCCCTCATATCACACAAGCTGCGGAAAAAATCGCAAAACAAATGACTGCACCATAGGCATCTTTCACTTTAGTAACATATAACTTTTTTGTTATTGTTATATATAGCACGTTAACACAACAAATTTAACAATGCATGCAAAAATATTATTATGCATAAACATTATTGTTAGAGCAAGCAAAACGAAAGGATGTGGTTCATAATATGATGAATCAAACACAGCTCATCGAGTCTCTGCGGAATGAAAAAATTATTGCAATTGTACGAGGTCTTCCTGTTGACATCGCAATAAAGGTAGGTCAAGCCCTTTATGAAGGTGGTATCCGCTTCATCGAAGTTACATTTAATCAATCTTCACCTACATGTATTCAAGATACCAGCGCCGCCATTACCGCTTTGTCCGAATTATATGACGATTGTCATGTTGGCGCAGGCACAGTCATTACCATGGAGCAGCTTCAAGCCGCCAAGGATGCAGGTGCCAAATATATCATCTCTCCTAACACAGACACAGATATCATTAAACGTACCGTCGAACTGGGTATGCTTTCCATGCCAGGAGCATATTCTCCCACTGAAGCTGTAGTTGCTCATCAAGCAGGTGCAACTTTTATTAAACTATTCCCATCAGAAACCTTAGGTCCTACATATATCAAGGCACTGACTGCCCCTTTATCTCATATGTCATTCCTTGCAGTGGGTGGAGTTAACGACACAAACATGGCCGATTTCTATAAAGCCGGAGCCCTAGGGTTTGGAATCGGTGGCAATATCGTAAACAAACAAATGATTGATGAAGGTAATTTCAGCGGACTAGCTGATTTAGCAAAACGTTATGTGGCTGCGGCCGCAAAGCTTTAATTCAAAAATTGGAGGAATAAAATGAGTAAACTAGTGTGTTTTGGCGAACTAATGTGTCGCTTTAGCCCTCCTGGATACCTCAAGGTTGTCCAGACGAATGAATACCAAACCAGCTTCGCCGGTGGCGAGGCCAATGTGGCCGTATCTGCATCTAACTATGGTACCGATGCTACTTTTGTCACAAAACTGCCTGACAACGATTTATCGAAACAAGCTCTGCGCGTTTTGCGTGGCTACGGAGTTAACCTAGACCACGTGGCTATCGGCGGCGAGCGCATGGGCATTTACTTTGTGGAAAAAGGCGCCTCTCAACGCCCTTCAAAGGTTATTTACGACCGTAAATATTCCGCTATTTCTGAAGCCTCTGCCGAAGATTTTGACTGGGATAAAATTTTTGAAGGAGCTACATGGTTCCATTTCACCGGCATCACCCCAGCATTGTCTGACTCAATGGTGGAAATTTGCAAGCTAGCATGCCAGGCAGCCAAATCAAAAAACATTACTGTTTCTTGCGATTTAAACTATCGCAAAAACCTTTGGTCCTCTGAAAAGGCAGGACAAGTGATGGGTGAGCTAATGGAGTATGTTGATGTATGCATTGCCAATGAAGAAGACGCTGAAAAAGTGTTTGGCATACACGCAGACAATACCGACATCACCGGAGGACAACTTAGTAAAGAAGGCTACCTATCCGTAGCTCAAAAACTAATGGACCGCTTTTCTTTGCAACAAGTGGCCATCACTCTGCGCGGTAGTATCTCTGCCAGCATCAACAACTGGGCCGCAGTGCTATATGATGGCACCACAATGTACAGCTCAAAAGAATACAAAATCCATTTGGTAGACCGTGTAGGCGGTGGCGACTCTTTTGGCGGCGGACTCATTCACGCCATGATGAGTGGCTACACTCCTCAAGACGCCATTGAATTTGCTGTTGCAGCATCTTGCCTCAAGCAAGCCACCGAGTTTGACTTTGCACAGGCTACCGTAGATGAAGTGCATAACCTAATGGGTGGTGACGGCTCCGGACGAGTGCAGCGCTAATCAATCACTACTGTAAAATACCGGCTTTATTGGAACTAAAACTCAGTTATGTTTTACAAACATATATTTCAAGAACCTACGGCGTTCATATAGTTTCTGATTATTATTTTTTACACTTCTAAAAAACAGTCTATTTGAAGTCGAAAAGGACGGGTATCCCTCCTAAATGCTGAATATTCAAAAAAGAGCAGAAAAACCGCATGGAATCAGTGGTTTTTCTGCTCTTTTAAAGTTGTTTGTATTCCTAGTCTTTTGCATAAAGACTATTAAAAAAGTGACTTGTTTTCTTTTGGGTAAGCAAAATGCAGCACCGAAAAAACAGTGTTTAATAAAAACATTCCACCCATGAGCCCCCAGAAAACAGTTGCCGGTTTAGGGGCTCTTTTCTCCAAACCCGTTTTATCTATGAATATAAAAACCAGCCAAATTTGATAATAAATGTGGTAAAAATCAGGTATTTAGTTCTCCTAATTTAATTTTTTATTTTTCACGGAGATATTGAAAGAACTAATGAAAATCATGCCATAAATCACACAAAATGTACAAGGCCAAAAATATCTGTAATCGGCCCAGCCTGTAGATAATATTAAGGAAATCAACTGTGCAGCAACAGGAATAAATACAACTATCATTTTCATTCTTTTCCTCAATAATAATATTGTTATGCATGCAAACATTATTAAAGTGTATATTCCTACTCTCCAAAACACCCATGAAAAAGGTGTTTTGGTAGAAACTTCCACAATTGTTTTCAAGAAAGAGCTAAGTACAGGTATGAAACTTTTGCTTTCAGGGCTAATTTCTAACCAATCCAAATAGTTATCAGCATCGTAATCATCCATTGTTTGCATATATGCTAGTGTTCCAATATGTCCATTGGGTGTAGTTGTCAAATCCCACATAAGCCAGTTGCGCTGCAGAATAGCTTTTGTCATCAAGCTCGGGTTATTTAAAAATGTCACACTATATTCTTTTATGAACTCCGACATACTTATATTAAGATTTTCAATCCCCGAACTTTTTGCATTGCTGGGTGTATAAACATAATCTTCATTACCATCTATTAATGTCTCGACAATATATTTACTTGCTTCACTTAAATTTCCACCATACACTTCTACTCCAATTATATCTTGTGCTAAACCGATATATTTGCCGTTTACAGCACTTTCACTTTCAGTAATATTCATATACGTGAAAAAGGGACCATTAAATAATAATACAACTATAGCACTTAAAATTAGCGCTACTGACATTTTGAATTTTTTGGTTGATAAAATCAACATTGTAACTGCACTAATAATAGCTACAACAAATCCGTTTTGCCTTAAAAGGGATACGCTTACTATACTGCAAAAAATCTCAATATAAAACAAGTATTTGGTATATATTGGTTTATAAACGTCTGTTGGTTTAATAATTTTACATAGTATAATTGTAATCCACAAAATATTTGCTGCATACGGAATATCTTTCCAAATGGTGTTAATTAGAACTAAGTTAGTTGGCGACAAAATAAATAAGCCTAAAAAGGAAAATAAAACAACTGGTTTTACACCTATCAGATAAAAATATCTAAGTCCGGAAGAAATTACACATGCAAAAAACACAAATTGACAAACAACCACAAAAGCCGGATTATTTATTATGCTCAATAGAATTCTTATTATTAACGTATGAAAAGGTGTTTGCCAATTTGTAATGGGAACAATCCCAAGAGCTTGATTAAATTGATTCAAAGTGTCCTGAGATGAAAATCCAGGGTAAAATGAAAACAGCATAAATGTTGAAACAGAACAAAAAATCGCAAATGATATACCATATATATAATAAGATGTCACGTTGTCTATTTTCGCATTGTAATTAACTAAGAACAAGGTGTCTAAAATCCTTAAAATCAAAAATGTGACAGGTATACACCAAATAATTATACAAAAAAATTTAACAATAGCAGATATTGAAAAGTTGTTTTCAAAAAAGATGTGGCTTGCAGACAAAGCAAACGCTATATAAATATCAAAAATAAGTACTATTACAATTTTGTTTTTGATAATATGATGCAGAAATGTATAATTTTTATTAAATGAAACTATAGAAACAGCTGTGATGACTATAAAAACAGCTTGAGCTAAGATATTTGAGGTTGATGAAGTGCCATTAATACCCAAGGTGGGAAAAATTATATAAAAGCAAGTTGCAAAAACAAATATTGTAAAAAGAGTATAACCTATAAAGTTGATTTTACTGATATTACTATTTAAATAACTTTTAATATTCATATTATACCTATCCAATTACAAATTTATAATTAATCCTTCGCTTGTTTTGTCGGATATTTTCTTTGCGGGAGCTCCCGCTATGGTGCAACTGCCTTCTTTAAATGAGCTGTTCACCACCGAGTTTGCGCCAATGGCTGTGTTTGGTCCTATTTCAATAGGTCCGTATAATTTCGCGCCCGGGCCTATGTAGACATTATCCCCTAATACAGGCGCACCATCAACCCCTTTAATTGCGGCACTTCCAATATTCACGCAAACATGCATCCTGCAGTTTTTCCCGATTTTTGCATGTCCCGATACAACAATCGTCCCTCTATGCACTATTGCAAGTCCTGCTCCGAAAACATTTGGTGGTATTGTCCAGCTGTATTTGTTGCATAAATGTATATGACGTAACTGGTATATTTTACAAACAATTTTGCCAAATATACTCTTATCACGCACACAGTTTAGCATGTATTCTGTTTTTCGAAGACTTTTATAAAACTTTTTGCGGCCATCAAATATGCTGTTTATCGGTTTTTGGTTTTCTATGCCCGTCTGCATTAAATC
>CAYJIC010000045.1:0-15287 GCA_964370155.1 uncultured Oscillospiraceae bacterium | reverse complement strand
TGTTTCTGGCAATCGAGTCAATACAATATATTTTCATTATATACCGTCACTTATAATAAAATCCATTTACAAAATACCTAATCTTTACACTGATTTTTAGGACACTTAAACCCTCACATATTCATAACTGATTTTATCCAATAAAATGCCCGCCACAAAAACATATGTGGCGGGCATTTTATTGTTAGTACTATAATGTACACTAGATCGACATCAATCTTAACTATGCCATGATCTTTCATCTTCTACAAAAAGAATACTTTGGATTTACGTTGCATATCCTACATGCTACAACCTTGGAGTTCTATTATTCAAGATGCGAAGCTTTCGTACAGGTTGATCACTACACACAATTTCAAAAATTTACATGTACATGATATTTTGCGAGTTTGGTGTTGTGTGTTTAATTTAAACAATTAATTAATGCTAAGCTTTTCTTTTGTATTCTGATGGTATTGTTAAAATCTCACCTAGTGTTGAGGCAAGAATACAAGTTTGGGCAAGTTTTTCTACATAAATCGAAACTTCAAATGCTTCACGGAAATTTGCACCTATACACGCTGCACCATGATTGCGAACTAGTGCGGCTTTATTTATCTTACCAAGTGCTTCAACAACACTATGTGTCAATTCCGGGCTGCCGGCCGGCCCGAAAGTTTTCGAACAATGGATATCTTCACCAAACATGCGCATCTCGGAAAGTGCGAGCGGGATATCCTTTCCTACCATCGAAAAAGCTGAAGAATATATGCAGTGGCTGTGTACGATAGCATTTGCGTCAGGGCGTGCTTTGTAAATTTCACGATGCATCCAATCTTCGCAAGTTGCAATATTTCCCGGACGAGCATCTATAATATTTCCTTCTAAATCAGTCACAACAACATCATCTTCAGTTATATAATTCCAATCTGGAATGTCCATACCATCGCCTTTGTTAGGACTAAAGTAAACATAATTTGTATCCGGGTCGCGCATAGAAAGATCACCTGCGTCACTGACAGGGGAATAGCCAAGCTCCATAAACCTTTTTGATGCCATAACTATTGCTGATTTATACTCATATTTGATCGTTGCCATAATTGTAATTCTCCTTGTTATTTAATTTTATTATTTAGTATTTCTTCCGGCCTGATATTGTCTACTTGCCCATAGATGAATATGATCTCAATTTCGCCGCCCTCATCATATTCAAATACATGCCATTCAAGCTCATCAAAAACTAATATCATACCACTTTCTAACGGTATTTTCTCGCCAAGCTCATCTTCACTCTTGCCGTATCTTACGTAACCCTTTTTCGATTCTATAACATAAATTGTCTCTTCAGCATGGTTATGTGGACTCATCGGGCCGCTTTCAGGGCAATACTTCGCAAATCCTACAGTCATTTTCTCACTTTTCACAACAGCGTTTTTGCCTACTGCCGAGCTGATGATTCTGCCAGGTAGCATTTGTTTTTCTATACTATCTTTTACAACCAACTGCATAATTCATCGCTCCTTAATTAATTTTATCCATCAAGTCAAGAACTTCTGCTAAGTTTTCTTTAATGCTTCCATCTTTTACAAAATTTTGTGTAAAAAGCGCACTACCCATTGTAAAACCCCAAGGAGCTATCCTATTAACAACTCTCAAACGTTCCTCACTTGATATACTTCCGGCAATAACGCAGGGAATAGGCGACTTTTTCGCATAAATTTCAGCTAGTTCTTCAGGATTATCTTCATGTCTGTATGCAAGAATATCTGTACCATGTATTCCTTTTTTTGCAAACTCTTCTGATTGTGATATCATTTGTTCAGCTGTACCCTTTAAAATGCTTGGGCTACCTGAAACATCACCTACAAACGGGAAATATTTTATTGGCTTATCCTTTAAGTATTCCCAAACGGAATCATAAAACAACGTGCCCATCAAATAGTCAAATCCCATTTCAACTGCAAGTTTTGCTCCTGCCATGCATGCCTCTTCGGTATAAGTAACAACCTCAAGAAAAGTTGTTTTTCCGGCAGCTTTCATAGCATTAATTAGCTCTTTCATATCATCTTTGGGTAGGCCAACGTCCTTGAAACCCCAAAATTTTACTGATAATTCCTTGCAATCTTCGAAAATTTCCAAAGCATTTTTAACTGTTTTATCATTATGAGTGAGCATGATAATGATTTCGGAATTCATATTTTCAATCTCCTATACTAGTCTTGAAAGTCAATAACAACTTTCATATTATTTCCGTACTCGGTCTCAAGTTCTTTATACATCTCTGATGCTTTAGTGTAGTGATATTCCGCTGTAATCATCTTATTGAGATAATCCTCTTCAATAACACCGTTCACAACAGAGTCAATATTATCAATAAAGTCTTGCTTTGTAGAATTACGAGCACCTACAATATTCATTTCCTTGAAAGAAATGATAGATGAGTTAAACTCAAAATTCACTGTTGTCATTCCAATCACACAAACTGTACCATGGCAGCAAACGCAACTTAAGCAAGATTTAAACACTTCTCCAGAACCAACGGCCTCAACGCATATATCAAAACCTACGTCGCCGGTAATTTCTTTTGTGTAGTCTTCAGGTGACTTGCTTATAACATTCACAACACCATCTGCACCCATGCTTTTAGCAAACTCCAGGCGTGTTTCAGATGTATCTGCAAGATATACCAGTGCTCCTCTTGCCTTGGCCGCCATCATTGCAAACAATCCAATTGGGCCTGCACCGAAAACTAACATTTTTTCGCCAGCTTTAGGGTCAATTCTCTTCACAAGGTTTAAGCTGTTTGAAAACGGCTCTATCAAGGCAAGCGTGCGCGCATTTATTCCTCTACCGCTCACAACTTTTTTTGCAGGTATTGCCACATAGTTCCTAAATCCACCATCTCCGCCAACGCCCATACACTTATTATTTTCGCAACAATTAAACCAGCCTTGGCGACAAGGGTAGCATGTGTCACATCCATAGTAAGGCACACTTGTAACAATTTCTCCTACCTTGAATTCAGAAACATCTTTACCCACAGCGATAACTTCGCCCGAGAATTCATGACCTGCTATTATTGGGTAGGTAACATTATTCATTTTACCAAAGTAAACTTTATAGTCAGAGCCGCAAATACCACCATACATTACCTTCATCAGAATTTCATCATCTTTTGGTGTAGGCATATCAACATCAATAATTGATACATCATACGGTTCTTTAATGTGAATTGCTTTGTTGTTCATTTTTTCCTCCTTGTATGTCTAATTAATGGTTTTAAATATATCTTCGTAAGCCGCAAACAACTTTTTGTAGTCCGCCAACAATTTATCATAAGTATCTTTTTTATCAGTTGCAGGCATATACTCATGTTCAGGCGTTGTAAATCGTTCGGCAGTTTCTGCAACATCTTCCCATATACCACAGGCTACTCCCGCTAAAATTGCCGCACCCAAACAAGCAGCACTTTCAGTATTTTTCATGGTTTTCACCATTACACCGGTAGCATCTGATTTCATCTGGCACCAGAACGGACTTTTTGCACCTCCGCTGATGGAACGAATTTCGTTTATATCCACTCCCATAGCTTCTGTAGCCTCGATCATACGTCTGAGAACCATTACAATGGCCTCCATAATCGCACGGGCAAAATGTGCTTTATTATGTTGTAAACTCACACCATAAAATACCGCACTAGCTTGACTGTTTGTGTCTGGAGCACCTGCTCCTTGAAGATGAGGTAGCACCCTCATGCCGTCGCTACCTGCAGGTATTTTTTCAGCCATTTTATCAATCAAATAGTATCCGTTAGGTCCGCCAAGATTTTCAATTTCCATTTCTGCGGCACAAAATACATCCCTAAACCAACGCAACGCCATACCACCGGTAGAAAAAGAATGTATCATATACGTTCCCGGTATTCCGCCCGCAAAGCATGGCATTACTCCGTTAGGATCAATGGCAACACTATCGACTATTGCCACAGTTGCAAGAGCTGCACCGGTAGACTCTGAAAATATCCCCGGACGCACATTTCCAACACCAATTGCACCACACGCCTGGTCCAGTGCTCCGAGAGCAATTGTCATGCCCTCTTGCAAGTTTAGGTAGTCAGCACCTTCTTTGTGAAGCTTGCCCACTTGTTCTCCTTGATGGCATACTTTAGGAAGCTGTTCTTCAGAAACACCTAAGTATTGAAGCATTTCAGGCCAATATTCTCTTGTGTTTATGTCCCACAATATAGTTGAACAAAGCAGCGAGTCTTCACTCACCATTTCACCGGTCATCAAGTAGATAAAATAATCTTCTATCAGCAAATATTTTTTTACTTTATTGAAAATATCAGGCTCGTGTTTTTTGATCCATAATATTTTAGTGGCAGGCCATGTAGCGCACATTTCGACCTGTCCTGTAACACGATGAATAGTCTTATTGTCAAACACCTTTGCCAGCTCATCCGACTCATCTTGAGCCCTGTTGTCCAACCAAACAATGGCCGGACGCAGTGCTTTATTATTTTCGTCAAGACAAACAAAAGTTTCGCCTTGTGCTGATATTCCAAGTGAGACTATTTCTTGCTTTGAGACTCCGCTTTCTTTAACAGCTCCCTGTATTGCATCAAAAAATGCCGTTTTGTAAACTTCTACGTCCAATTCTACTGCTTGTGGAAAAGGCGTTTGTAGCGTGTATTCTCTAGTATTACTTCCGGCCAATTTACCGTTTTCGTCAAATAAAGCTGCCTTTATAGCAGTTGTTCCTATATCAACGCCTAATATATATTTCAATTTACACCTCACTTGGAGCAAGGCTCCATGTGACAAGCGCAGGGCCCTCGCCAATATTTGTTAGTGTGTGTGGTACTCCCGGCGGTATCAGGACAGCATCACCCTCTACCATTTCAACAAATTCACCGGGATTTGTTTCCATTATCACATGACCTTGTGACACAAAAAACACTTCATGAGAGTCCTTATGTCCATGATCTGTTGCGCCGGTCTGTCCCGGTAGCAGATATGAAGAACCAAAAGTAATTTTATCGGTTTTAAAGTATTGGCGACAAACTTCTACTCCTTCTAAAAAGACTTTTGTCTCCTCGGCTTTTACTTTTTTAAGTTCCATGAGTTCCTCCTTATCAACCTTCAATCATTGCAATAACATTTTTTGAAGCAGCAATACTAACTTTAAGTATTGACTCTTCGGTATCAGCTGCTCCATGCGGCGAAAGAACAATATTATCAAGGCCTAAAAGCGGGCAATCGTTCGGCAATGGCTCTTGCTCAAAAACATCGATGCCTGCACCGAGAAGTTTTTTTGCGGCAAGTGTTTCATAAAGAGCGCTTTCATCAATTATTCCACCACGAGCAGTGTTGATAACAACTGCAGTATCTTTCATCATGTCAAGCTCTTTTTTGCCGATAAGATGATGAGTTTCCAGAGTATGAGGAACGTGCAAACTAACTATATCCGCCTTTGTGAGTAGCTCAGAAATCGTATCTACAAAATTCACATCATACTTTTTGGCAAGTTCTGCGTTTTGAAACACATCATATGCAATAACCGGCATATCAAATCCTTTTGCGCGTTTTGCCATTTGTATACCGATATTGCCAAACCCAATTAGGCCTAAGGTTTTACCGGCTATTTCGTTTGTGACAGTTTCACGCCAGTCTCCATCACGTACTCGTTTGTCAAGCTCTATTACTTTTTTTGACACAGCCAACATAAAGGCAAATGCAGTATCGGCAACACCACTTGCATTAGCGCCTGCCGCATTACGCACTTCAATGCCGACTTCTTTTGCATAGTTTAGATCAATGTTATCAAGGCCCACACCATAACGTGAAACTGCTTTAAGGTTTTTTGCTGAGTCCATAACTTCGGCATCAAGTTTTTCTACACCAAGTATCACAGCGTCTACATCCGCAATTGCTTTTTTAAATTCTTCTTTTGGAAGTGTCATATCGGTTTCATTAAACGTCAATTCATATCCTTTATCTTTAAGCAAATCAAGTGGTGTAGAGTCAGATGCTCCAAAGCAAGGAGGAGTTATAAGTATCTTTTTCATATTCATCTCCAAAATTTCAATTTTATCTCGATGAGGAATTTGTATTTATAAACTACGCTAACTTACCAAACCATATACTTTCTTTTGCACCTTCTACTGCACAAATGTAAATAGAATCTTCAAATGCAACAATGCCTGGATAAAAGAAATCTTTATTAGGAATTTCAAATGTATATTCACATTCCCAATTTTCGCAATCGTCAGATGTAGCTATACTGAATTTTGAACGTCCGGGTCCTTGCTGCCATCCCAAATAGTACTTACCGTTAAGATATTCTAAGAATGCTTTTGAGTTGGAGGCATTGCTTGTAATAGTACTTGGAGTCGGCATGTCAAAATTGATGCCATCCGCTGAACTTGTTACATAATAGTTATAGTCCTCTGCATCGTTACGCAAAACGCCGAACCAAGAACCATCCGGCTTTTTCACCGGCACAAGTTCTGACAACTGAGGCCCTTTTGGACTTGCGACAAAACTAATAATCTCCACGACATCAAATGTGTCATTGAAGTATCCAAAAGCATTTTGGGCTGTATGGAAATTATTTATACCTATGTAATATTTGTCATCTGTCTTTTTTCCAAATTCAAACAAATATAATCCTGCTGGATCTTCTTTAAGTTTGTTTTGGTTTGCATCGTCCCACTCATAAAAAACGCTTGGTATCATGTCTTCTATTTTGCCTTCATATCGCATCTTTAATATGAAAGCCTTGTTTTCAAACGATCTGGTAGGCATATCGAAATCTGTATAGAAAATAATTGCTTGCGAGCCATCCAGCGGTATAACTGAAAATAAAATCCTAAGCTTATTTTCAGCTATTTTAATTACACGAGGTGCATAGCAAGGACCTTTTGGGAGCGTCAAATTTTCATACTCCTGCATAGAATGTGCAAACGGAATCATTTCTTCCACTTCGTTTTTTTCAATGTCTACAATGCTCATCACACAATATAAGTGATCCCACTTGCAATCTTCCCCAGCGGAAAGTTCGTTAGCCATATAGACAATATAAGCTTTCTTATCCACTATGGTAAAATGCGGATCATGTGCACCTTTTAGTATTTCACTATTAATACATATCATGTTTTCCAAGACTTTATTAGCTTTATCTACCGGATTAATCATACTTATTACCAAATCTTTCCGCCACACTAAAGACCCACAAATATATCGTTCATTCGTGACTCAAACGCAGCAATTATTTTTTATTTACTAACTATTAATTTTCTTACATCAATAATTCAAATTATTACCCGTGTACCTTCAAAATGATATTCACTGTTACATTGCTTGCTATTTTTACTGCAAGCCATGTCATTAGAGCATCATCTAAATTCAATCTACACCATGAAAGTAGAGAACTGCGGGAAAATCACAATCAAGAATAGAACAGCCACCATTGTCAATAAATATGGCATCTCACCTTTTGCTATTTTTTCAACTGGCAACTTCGTATATGTCGAACAGGCGAAAATATTTACAGCAACAGGTGGAGTCATACAACCAATAACATTTGTTATAGTTACTATCATGCCAAGATGCAATGGATGTATTCCAACAAGCTCGCACAAAGGCATAAACAGCGGGATTAGCAACAGTACTGTAGCCGAGAATTCCAAGAAGAATCCAAATATTAAAAGTGTAATAGTAATTATTGCCAAAATCCCCCAATATCCAACACCGGCGGCAATAATAGCGTCAACTATCATGTTTGATATACCGGCAACCGAGAATAGCCATGAGAATATATTTGACATACCTATAATCAACAATACAACCGATGCACCAACTGCCGACTCTTCTAATATTTTTAATAACCCTTTAAATGTCAACGAGCGGTATATAAACAAGCTTACGACAGTGGAATATATAACTGCTACCGCCGCCGCTTCAGTTGGAGTAAATATTCCCGCATAAATACCACCCAGTACAATTACCGGCATAATTAATGCAAGTATTGCACTCCAACAAGCTTTAATGACTTTTTTGATAGAAAATTTCACGTTTGATACAGGCCAGTTGTGGCGTTTTGCTTGCCAAAGAGCACATATCATAAGGGCTGCTAGCATAACAAAACCAACTACAAACCCAGCAGTGAACAGATTTTGTATTGATGTATTTGTTAATGTGCAATAAATAACCATTATAATGCTCGGTGGAATAATCGGCCCCAATCCACCCGAAACAGTAATCAAGCCTGCCATTTGATAATCAGGATACCCTTTTTTTATCATTTCAGGGTAAAGCATACCACCAATAGCTATAACTGTTGCCGGTCCCGATCCGGACAGCGCCGCAAAAAACGCACAAGCAAGTATACAAACAACACTTAAGCCACCCTTGACACTTCCCAGTGATGCCTCCGCAACATCAATCAGCCTTTTTGATATGCCTCCGGCCGACATGATATTACCCGCTATGATAAATAGAGGAATTGCCATAAGTGAAAAAGAATTTATGCCTGAAAACACTCGCTGTGCTGCTACCATAAGCGGAATATCCAACATTATTAAGCACACAGACGCACTTATTCCCAGTGTCAAGGCAATAGGAACTCTGATCACAAGGAGGATTGCAAACAGACCAAATAAAACCCAAGGTATCAGTGCTTGTACATCCATTATTTAACCCTCCTCAGAAATATCTGTATCATTTTTTTCTTTTGTTATTTCTACTACAGTGTCTATGTTACGTATATCCAATACCAACAGATAAATTTCAAAAGCCATCATTACAAAGAAACATACCGGCATTATTGAGTAAACGAAACTCATAGGAACTTGCAAACCTGTAGACACTTGATTCACAATAAACTGTTGTTGTACGTTCAAAAATGAGTAATACGCCATCGTTCCACAGAATACAGCGCATAGTATATCGCCTATAATGCGACACGCCTTTTTCACACTTGCACCAAACTTATTGTAAAAAAAGTCCACGCACATTTGCTTTCCACGCCTTAGCCCTATTGAAGAACCGAGCATTGCAAGCCAAACCATGGCAAACCTTGCTAACTCCTCTGTCCAATTCAAAGGTAACTGTGTTACATTCCGATTGAAAACCTGTAAGGAACATGCAAAAATCATGATAATTGTTGCAATTAAACATAACCACAACTCAACAAATTGCATACCTTTTAATAACTGCTTGGTCACTTTTTTCATACAGCACCTCTTTAGATTCTATAAGTTTGTCGGTTCCTTTCAGTGGGAACCGACAAACCAGAATTACATTTAATAATATGCGTTGTGAACCGAGATACATTCGTTAAGCAAATAATAAATCGCTAATTAATAGCTTTTAATATCCTCAACTATATCAGCAGGAATTATGTCTGAAAAATCTACATATACACTTTGTACTGCATCTTCTAACACGCTGCGATCGATTTCGATAATCTCAACTCCAAGCTCCATAAGCTCAGCTTTAGCGTCTTCGTTTTGTTGAATGATCAATTCTCTTTGGTGCGAGATAGCTTCTGCTGCTGCAGTATCAACGACAGCTTTATGCTCATCAGACAATGACTGATAGAACTCATCCGCCATCATAATTACACAAATTCCATAGAAGTGACCAGTTGACGTTACATATGGTGCAGCTTCATATAATTTCTGGTTCAATATATAAGAATATGCATTTTCAGCGCCGTCTATGGTGTTTTGTTGCAAGCCTGTGAATATTTCAGATGATGCCATAGGAGTTGCAAGTGCGCCCAATGTATCAAATGTGGCAACGTGTACTTCGCTATTCATAGTGCGAACTTTTACGCCTTCAAAATCTTCCAAGGTCTCCACAGGTTCTGTGGTGAACAAATGTCTAAAACCACTATCCATATAACCCATAATGCGGATGCCAGTTCTCTCTAGTGTGAGATCGCTTAGCCATTGTCCGATTTCTCCATCAACCACTGCCATGGCGTGCTCAGTATCGCGGAACAGGAACGGTGCATCTATAGCAGCAAACTCAGGAACAAAACCTGTAAGAGGTGATGTGCCGGCAAATGCAGCTTCAAGTGTGCCATACTGCATACCTTCTATAGTATCTGCAGCTGTGCCAAGAATACCATCTGAATACAATTCTACTGTGATGGATCCGCCGGACTCTGCTTCTGCAACTTCTTTAAACTTTTCTAAACCCATGTAGTATGTAGATGATTGTGTGTCATCACATGCGAATCTAATAGTAACACTTTCAGCTGATGCACCATCTGCAGAAGCCTCTGAGGTTTGTTCTGAAGCCGGAGCCTCAGTAGCTTGTGAGCTTGTTTCCGAAGAGCATCCACTAAAAACAAATAAAAGCATGGTAATAGCCAGAGCTAGGCATAAAAACTTTTTCATAAGTAAACTCCTTACATTATTATTAAAGCTAATAAAATATTCTTTGCTTATTCGTTAATCGCTGCAACAATACAAATTTCAACTGAGTATTGTGGTTTTGCTAGTTGAGCTTCAACGCATGCTCTTACCGGCTCGCTTCCGTTAATAGCCCATGCATCCCAAGGTTTATTGAATTCGTCAAATGTTTTAATGTCTGTTAAGAAAACCAATGCAGACAAAATATTTTCTTGGCAAGAACCATATTTTTCCAGCTTTTTATTCAAAGTAGTCAATATGTACTCTGTTTGAGCCTCTACAGTTCCGCCATCCTCGCATACTTGTCCACAAAGATAAAGTGTTTGACCGTGGATAATCGCTTCACACATTCTCCCGTTTGAGCCATACCTTTTCATAATCATCGCGTCCTCCTAAAAAATAATTTTTATATTCAAAATAGCTTCAGCTATCTTGTTCAAACATTTTTTGTGAATCAATCTTTAAATTAAGTTTCAGCGCGGAATGGTTGTAAAATATTTTGTCATTTATTAAATTATTTGTTAAATGTTAAATAATTTGTGATTTATTAAATATTACATCATCATATAATTTTTGTCAATATTTTTTTGCACTTTCTTGTGTGTAATTTTTTTCTTTACCGTTTTACTTTCGATATAGCGTTTAAATTTTATTAAGCTTAAACCCAAAATATATAATGTTTTTTTTAGTTGAATGTCGGACTTTTTGTGCATGTTGGATACTTTCTGACGATTATTTTTCAATTATTGATAAAAACTAAAAATTTAATGATTATTTCAAAAAATATGTAAATATTAATTTTACTTGACAGTGATATCGAATATTGATAATATTAAAGGGCGCTGATGTCAAAATGACACAGCACCCTTCTTTATAAAAAACCTATTATTAAATTTCGATTGTCTATTATACAGTTATAGCGTCAGCAACAGATTCTCTGAAGACAATTTTACACTCAACTTCCACAATGCGTGCTTGAGGCAAATTATTTTTATTATTCATTCGGCGTAATAACTGTTTTACTGAAACTTTTCCTATCTCTTCCAGTGGTAAACTCACCGTGGTCAGTCTTGGATGATAAAATTTACTGGCATCTATGTTATCAAACCCAACCACTGACAATTGTTTTGGAACATTTATATTGTTTTCTCTAGCATACTTTAATACCCCTGCGGCAAGCATATCATTCATGCAAAATATTGCAGTTACTTCATTTTTTATCAGTTGTTCGGTAATTGCATGAGAAGCAGAAGGATTATCCCAGTTTTCATGAAAGATATTCCCCGGATTAAAAAGAATGTTGGAATCATACAAAGCTTTTTGAAATCCCACTAAACGATTACGCACATGTGTTGAATCTTCAGGACCGGCAACTATTCCTATATTAGAGTGCTTATGATCAATAAGATGTCTTATCAATTGATATGTGACAGTTTCATCATCATATACCACCGATACTGCATGCGCTTCATTTGAATAACAATAGGCGTATACAAAATCTGTTTCATACCCGCTTGATATATGCTTTAGTTCCCTACTTTGTGAACCAACGTATATAATACCGTCAACTGCTTTGGAAATTAACAAGTTTACTGCATATCTTGCCTGCTTTACACATTCCAATTCATCAATTGCTAAGCCATTTGGACCTTGTGTAAGTGAAAGGTTACATATCAATACACTATAGCCCTCTTGCTGAGCCTCGTCGCAAATTGCACTTATAATTTTTGGGGTATTAAACACCGTAATGTCTTCTACAATAACACCTATGACTTTCGACGTATTAACATTTTCGCTTATATTTGTATTCGAATCCATCTTCATATCTTTTAAATCTTGAATAGCTTTCAACACTTTAGCTTTTGTGGCATCTTTTACTTTATAGGAATCGTTCAGTACATTCGATACAGTTGCAGTTGAAACATTTGCTTTTATTGAAATTTCTTTTAGTGTAGCCACTTTTATTCTCCTTTACAACGATAATATATGATTCATGTATAATGATAATTTACAATATTAAAAATGTCAATTATAATTGTATACTTTTGTTATATTTGACAAATGCACTAAAAATTTAGATTTAAACTCATTTTAACTAATATTCTATTCATACTGCTTATCTGCTTCATAATGCAGAAGCTTATAAATTTTTTTACAACATTTTTCGCTGATATATATCGGCAGAACGGAGATCAATTATGAAAAATACCAGTTTTTCAGAGTCATTGAAATATATCATGCCTGACAAGTTTTGTCTTGCAGTATCAAAAACTACGGAAGGACATTATAACGTGGCCGGATTTTCTTGGTTTACCGTTTTGTCCACAAAGCCAGGCAAAGTATTACTTGCTACTGCAAATAAAGGATTTACCGGCGAGTGCATAAAGCAAACTAAAAAGATATCATTATGTTTTCCATCTGCATCTATAAAAAAAGAAGCCATGCAGTGTTGTTTAAGTAGTGGTAAAACTACCGATAAATTAAAAACAACTGGATTAAATCTCATTTCATGTGAAGATTATGAAATGCCGATCATTGAAGGATGCTCCGGTGCCTGGCAGCTCACTTTGGACAAATACCTTGAAGTTGATGATCATACTGCATATATTTTTGATGTAGATGGGGCTATTGAAATTTCGGACGAACCTCATTTATTGGCAACAAACGGGTACAAATCTTTAATATGTAAATAGTACTATAAGCTTGAATCAAACTGCTAGACTATAGTGGTTTAAATAAACAACTTATTGGGAGGTATTAAATCATGTCATATTTTAAAAAAGTTCAAGAACTAACTCCAACAAGGTTCTGGATCAACAATGTAACTCGTAGGCAAGCAAAGATGTCTATTGAAAAAGGTGCTGTAGGTTGTACACAAAATCCATCTTATGTTTATAAAATGTTGACAACCACTGATGCGGATGAACAAAAATATGTAACCGATATTCTCAAAGAATTAATACACTTGGGCACTCCAGAAGAAGTTGAAGTATTATTACAAAAAAGGCTGATAGAAAATGTTGCTGAAATATTTATGCCTCAGTATGAAGAAACTTTTGGAAAAGCCGGTTTTGTAAGTATACAAGGCGACCCATTCAAAGAGGATACTGATAGCATAATTAAATTTGCTCTCTCTAATACAGAAAAATTTCCAAACTTGATGGCTAAAATTCCTTGTACTAAAGAAGGGCTTGAGGCTATTGAATATCTTATCGAAAAGCGAATCCCTATAAATGTCACTGAAGTTATGTCAACAGCTCAAGCTATGGATACCTGCGAAGTATATTATAAAGGCATTAAAGGCCTTAAAAACCCCGCACCACTGTATATTTCTCATATCCCCGGAATTTTTGATGACTATATTACCGCAGAAGTTAAAAGAGCAAACATTGATATTTCACCGGACGTAGTATGGGAAGCAGGTATTTCAGTTGCGAAAAAAGTTGAAGAAATGGTAAACGAAAAATATCCCGAAATAGGATTGATAAGCGGCGGTTGCCGCGGTGTGCATCACTTTACAGAAATGGTTGGTTCAAGATCATGTGTAACCATCAACTGGGAAGGAACAGCCGATATATTGTTAGAACAAAATCCAAAAATTGTGCAAAACTTTAAAAGACCGGTGGCACATAGTGTCATTGATGAACTGTGCACAAAAATCAACACATATCATCAGGCATATTTCCGTAATGCACTACGCGCAGAAGAATATGAAGAGTTTGGTCCTGTTGTACTGTTTAGAGTTGCTTTCGAAGAAGCTTGGAAAGATGCAATTGATATTATCGACAATGTTAAATCCAAGCAGGTATAATTAACCAACTGTCAACGCCGATTTAATTTCGCATGAAAATAGAGATTAAATTTTGTGGGTTTTGGGCAGAGATGAAAGCTAAAAAAATCAGGCCTTCGCCTCAAAAAGCGTGTTGCCCATCTTTAAGACTTCTAAATTTTCTTTAATTCGGTCCATTACAAGCTCACTCATAGTGCACCTCCACTATCTCGTCATGGGCAGACAAATTTGGCGTCTGAACGGGTAAATCAATGAGATTGGTTTGGTCCAGCAAAGTATTTTCAATATCAAAACTTTGCTTCACAGTCATTTTGCGATAGTGATTTGCGTTGACCATCATGTCCTTTTTTTGATACGATATTCTGTGCAGATCAATTTGCTTGCCCTCATAGTACACATCGAGCATGCTATCGAGGCACACGACTGCCGCATCCTTGCCTGTTGGAACGCACAACATTTCTATAAATAGCCGGGGCGGCAGTGCAACCACAACCTTTACGGTGGTAGCGGCTCCTACACAAAGCACAACAGCTACTACATCCACACAAAGCAACCCGGCAATAGCACCACTGACGGGTGTAGCCACCCCCAAAACAGGCGATAGCGCAAGCACACCGCTGTTTATAACGTTAATGCTTGTTTCGGCTTTGGGAGCATTGTTTGTCTTTAGAACAAAACTACTACCCATAAGAAAAAAATAACTACTGCTAAGCAATAGAATAATATGTAAATCAGTTTATTATGTAAGTTATACCGCATAGCCGCACCTATCACACAAGATAGCGTGCGGTTTCGCTTTTTAGCGCCATGCTATTATCAGGATACCTCTGCTTATATCAAGGCAAAATTATCCCATTACGTACGCATTACGTACGCCGATGCTTTTTGCAAGGATTTAAAAATCGTAACATAAAGCACAAACATGCTTTGCACCCAAAATATATCGCTATAACAAAAAATTCCACTGACAAAAGTCAGTGGAATTTGGTCTTAGTAACCATAAGGGGCATGAAAAACGCTGATATTATGCAGTTTTACAGCCGATAAGCAATGTTGTGCTGCAATGTGATTATTTCGCCTTAACTATAGCAATAT